>QMPA01000031.1 GCA_003650365.1 Bacteroidota bacterium
AAAAAACTGATTTTCAAAAAGCAAGTAAGGTCAGATCAACTAGGGGACTTATGGTTCATGTATTTGGTAAGATTGCTGCAGCTTTTATTAATCTAATATTTTAACCCTTGATTCGCATTATTATGAAAGCTTTTATGTTTTTCAAAGTATCGATTGTTTTTCTAATCGTTCTACAGCCATTTTTCTTAGATGCACAGGATTACAAACTGTTTACCGCCAACTCCAAAAAACTCTATACAGATTATCCTCTACCACTAAACACTTACAGTTTATCCATTGAATCAGCCCAAAAAATCGGGAATGATTCAGTGTATTATAATTTCTTCAAACTGTCTTCGGAATGGATTGAAAGCGATACTTGTTGGTTTTGGGGAGGGCCTGAATGTAACCAGCAGAATGTCCCAACATGGGCAGGAAAGAAAATTAAGTTTGACAATTTAGAATCATACACTTTTTACAATCTCGATAACGACAGCTTGTATTTCTATTTCAATACTGAAATAGATGGTCCTGCACTTTTTTATTACGACTCCGTCCAGGAATTCTCGATTATGTATGCAGCAACTGATACAATTACCGTATTGGGAGATCCGGACACAGCAAGGTATTTTACCATCCTGCACAGCGACCATGATGGCAATGAAATTGATTCTCCACTAAACGGACAAAATATTATCATCTCGAAACAATTCGGCCTTGTCCGCTTCTTTGTCATCGATTCGTTTCCATCAGTTTTAAAACCAATTTCAATCATAGGTAATGTTTCGCCAACTGCTGGTTTTTATCAACTGACAAACGAGATGGTTTATGATTATCAGGTAGGAGATGAGATACAATACAAAGAGTCGAATTGGCACTATTATGGTCCACCCTGGGAAAATTTCATCCGGTACAGGAAACAAATTTATTTAGAGCGGGGGGAAACAGCCGACTCATTGATATATCGGATACATCAGGAGCTTTTTTATGAAGATTCGGCTGGGATAGAAATCGACACCATTACTAAAAAGTACTTGCGATCAAAAGTAATTGCACAAATTCCATTTGAAAAATTTAATGGTAGTACCAGAAAGTTGAAATACGTAGATTATTGCGGTCAATCATGCTGGACTTATTCATTTGAACCAATCGAAGACTTCGGATTTTGCGATGCAGATACTTGTTGGGGAACAATTGATTTGGGCCGGCCACCTGATTATCTGTACACTTCCTATGTAATTGGTTTGGGGCTACATACAAATATTGCTTCTAACCCATGGCCAGATTGGTCATATAATATCAGGAAAAAAATAAATTACTTCAAGAAAAATAATGAAGAATGTGGCAACGAAGTCATTGTTGGGATTGATGATTTCAACAAACCAACGAATGAGATCGTACTTAGTCCAAACCCGTCAAATGGAAAAGTTCATATCGCTTCATCCCATGATATGAAACTGCTTATTTTAAGAGACCTATATGGGAGTACCATCTTGACACAATCAATTTCAAACAATGAAATCACTATTGATGTTAGTCAATTGAGTAATGGTTTATATTTTGCAATTATTTTATTGGAAAATGGAGAAATAGTAACGAAAAAATTTGTGGTATTAAAGAGATAGTATTCTGAGTGATCAGGTTCAATTAGTAAATGCAACTATTAAAGCAAAAGATCAGCACTTGAAATTCTGAAAAATACTATTTTTGCAATCCAAAAAATCCGGCCCCGTAGTTCAACGGATAGAATAAGAGTTTCCTAAACTTTAGATAGTGGTTCGATTCCACTCGGGGCTACTTTTTATAAGCAACAATTGAAGCATATTTTTCTAAATCTTTGATAATTAGCTGATTTCTAAGCTAAAAAAATCCCTAATAGAATTCATTATTTCATTACTTTCGTGAAATATTTTCACCATTCTTTCACCATTGAAAATTATACAGATGAATAGAGCTCATTTTTCTTTGAAATTAAGAAAAGACCGGCCAAGAAAAGACGGTAGTTTTGGAATCTATCTTTATGCGAATATTAATGGAAAGTTATCCTGGTATTCAACGAATAAGTCAATTAAAGTAAAATACTGGAATGAGAGAAACCAGGAAGTGAAATCAGCTGGTCCGGAGTGGAGCAGTATTAATTCCCACATTAATATCTTTTTGTCAACAGCAAAAGGCTATATCACGCAATGTAATCTTGATGGTAACATAGCCAATAACCAGACCCTAGATGGCATGCTGCGTGCTGTAAAATTTAAAACAAATAGCTATTTCAATTTTGTAGAGCAATACATTAATAAATATTCAAAAAACTATGCTCCCAATACTTTGAAAGGGTTCCGATCTCACCTGAATAAATTAAGAGGATTTAAATCAAAGGTAGGGTTTGATGATATTAATATCTTTTTTTGGAAGGGATTTGAAAACCACTTAAAGAGTCTTGGAAATAAGCAAAACACAGTCCATAAACAATACAAGCTGCTTAAAAAGTTCGTTAATCAGGCTATTGAATTTGGTGTAGTACGGGAAAATTTGCTCAAGGGATTAAAAGTAAAATCACATCCTGGAAACATGCAATATTTAACAATGGATGAAGTAGTAAAACTGCAAAGCCTTTACGATAATCCAGAGGTAATTAAAACGAATAAAAAGCAGGTTCTTAGATACTTTCTTTTTGCTTGTTACACTGGTTTGAGGTATTCTGACATCAAAAAACTTCAAAACAAGAATATTCTTTCTGGAGAAAGTGTCAATGTGCTCCAGGATAAAACAGGTAAATTGGTTGATATTCCATTAAGTGGGAAAGCCAAATCATTAATAGTAAATCACTCAGTCCCAAATGCAAATGTTTTTAGGGTTTTTACCAATCAGGTTACAAATAGGTATTTAAAACAAATAATGACATTGGTAAATATTGAAAAACAGATTTCTTTTCATTGTGCAAGACACACCTGGGCGACAAATACGCTTGAGATGACCGGTAATATTGCACTTGTTAGTGATATTTTGGGTCACTCTTCGATTAAAACAACTCAAATTTATGCGAAGGTGCTTGGAAAGAAAAAGGAAGAAGCGATGAAGATGTGGGATAGGTTTTAAAGTTAGTATTAATGAAATTCACAGACTTAATAAAAACCAATTCATGGTTAAGCATCGAGATGGTATTGATACAACTCTATCCAGGCGAGAAAAAGAGTGTTTCTGCCTACGAGCAGGTTTTTAATGATTTGAAACTGATGGAACCCGTAGCCGGTGATGTTTCAATTGTACTCAGTAATGAAAACGATGATTTTGATAATTCTTCCTATGTTGACGTTTCGGGCCGTGAAAATAATCCAAAAGAAAACCCAAATGAACTAACCGATTCGCTGGCCATTGAGTTTACACCCTGGAATGAATGGCTTGGAATGGATATTGAGAAAAACATCCTGCAAGACTTTACAGAACTGGAAATCATCGTTCACTGCCTGTACGAAATGACCTTTATGGGTTTTGATGAAGAAGAAATACAGGCCGAAATGGATAAATTGAATAGCATCTCTGATGAATATAAAAATATGAGTGATGAAGAGAAGAAAGAAAACACAATTTCTCTTGACGATTTGTTTGATGAAGATGAAAAATAAATGTCGCAAATAATGTCAACATTTGCGACAAATTTAATTCAAGAGATGGTTGTTTATTTCATCATTTTGTCCAGTTTTTTTAATAATAAACTGGACTTTTATATCTTTGCACGCATATATAATGTAGAATGAAAACATCTGATTACATACAATATAGGATAGACCGGTTCCCAAAGGGATATATTTTCACCTATATGGACTTTATTACTGAGGTGAAAAAGAAAGAAGCCATCATTAAAAGCCTGAATAGAATGGCGGCCTCCGGGAGGATCAGCAAACTGTCGAAAGGGAAGTACTATAAATCGGTAATCAATGAATTTGGCAACATGCCGCCTGACCAGTATCAGGTAGTGAAAGACCTGCTTGAAAAAGACGGTAAACTCATTGGCTACCTAACGGGTTATAGCGTTTACAACCAGTTGGGGCTAACCACACAAGTCAGTAACTCCATTCAAATTGGCAGAAACGAAATCCGGCCAGCCCTGCAAAGGGGGATGTATAGAATTTTATTCATCAAACAAAAAAACACCATCACCAACGAAAACATCCCTTTATTGCAAATACTGGATGCCATCAAATACATCCGAAAAATTCCGGACACTACAGTTGACGCATCCTGCACACGCCTTATGGCAATTATCAAAATACTACCACTGGAAAATCAAACCCTATTGGTTAAACTGGTCTTAAAATACACTCCGGCCGCTCGTGCATTGCTGGGTGCATTGCTGGAGGACAGTAGTATTGCAGTTGATACGGACATCCTGAAAAAGACATTGAATCCAATCACAACATATAAGCTATTAGGTGTAGATAAAGTTTTACCCAATGCCGCAAACTGGAACATCAGATTATGAAATTACATATAGATTACCGATTCTTTGCAGACACCATCAGGGCAACCTCACAGCATCTGAACATCAGGCAAGAATTTATAGAAAAAGATTACTGGATCACGCTGGTATTAAGTCGCCTTTCTGCAAGTAAATATGCAAAGGAGACAGTTTTTAAAGGCGGCACATCTCTTTCTAAAGGCTTTGGATTGATTGATCGTTTTTCGGAGGATGTGGACCTTGCAATTATAAACACGCTTAATAAAACGGGCAATGAAATTAAAACCACCATCAGGTCTACAGAAAAGGAAATCACCGATAGTTTGACAGAGATTCAAATGGAAGGTGTAACCAGCAAAGGCTCTCGGTTTCGTAAGTCGGTCTTTGAGTATGACAGTATTGATTTGAAAAACAAGAGCAACAGGTTGATTATAGAAGTCAACTCCTTTGCTAACTCTTTTTCTTATCAGTCATTGCCAATACAGAGTATGATCCATGATTTTTTAGTCCAGTCAAGGAATATTGAATATGTAGAGCAGTATGATTTGCAACCGTTTTCAGTTAATGTTTTGAACAAAGAGCAAACGATGGTAGAGAAATTGGTCTCACTGATTCGGTTTTCATTTGATGAAAATCCGGTTGACAGCCTTTCCCAAAAAATCAGGCACTTTTATGATCTTTATTTTCTGAGTATAGATGCAGATTGTGCATATTTCTTAAAGTCAGAAACATTTAATAAGCGGTTTTCAGAGATTTTAGATCATGACAGAGATTTATTTGATGTGCCATCCGGGTGGAAAGATAGACCGATATCTGAATCTCCGTTACTCAAAGACTTTCCAAGTATCTGGGATAAATTGCAAAGTTTATATAATACTGAACTATCTGCATTGGCTTATGCACCAATCCCTGATCAGAAATTAGTAGCTCATTCTTTTACAGAAATGATAGAGCATCTGAAATGAAATCCAGGGAGTGTAATTTAAACTCTGCCTGGTTAAAATTCCCGTTGATTTCATTAAAAGTCTGATTCCTTCAATTCATTATCAAATTCTGAATCAAGATCAAATACCAAAATGGATCGAAAGGTTTCTTCAAATTCATTTATCTTTTCAATAAGGCTATTTCTTATTTGCTTGAGGGTTGATAATTCAGGATGGTCGGATTTTTTTTGGTTTTCCTTTTTGCACCATTTTTTGGTGGAATGAATTATCGATTCGGTGTCACTTAGAATTTGTTCAATTTCATCAACGTCAACTTCCTCTCCATCTATACCAAGATAACTACTAACTTGATCTGAATATTCCTGTTGTAAATCCTCGTCTAGTTCTATTATCTCTGTTTCTGATGTTCCATTATCAAAATGATTGTATAATTCTTCATTTTCCTGTTTTAATTCGTTCAGCGTTGAACTAAGCTGTTCCGATTCCTGGCGTTCTTCCTCCCGTTCCATTTTTATTTCATCGAGCTGTAATGCCAGATGTTCCGATTTTTTGGATTCAAGCTCCATTTTTTGTTCATGCTGAAGTTTCTCCCGTTCGAGTTCAATCCGTTCCAAATTAATTTCGTGCTCCATTTCTGCTTTACGTAAATAAACTAATGATTGAATATCATTATCCGTTCCAAAATCGTTCTGAAGCGATTCTTTAAACTCATCAATCTCGTTCTTTTCGTTCTGAAGCTCGTTCGGAACAGTGCTTTTAGGTTTCGGAACGTTTTTCGTTCTGGTATCGTTTCCTGGGCTATTTACAATCCATGTGTATACAGTTGTTTTGCCAATTCCAAGGTGTTCAGCAATTTTTCCATACGATAATCCCTGACTCGAAAGTTCCAGGGCTTGCCTTTTTAAATCATCCATTTTCATTTCCTTTTTTTAACAATATGGTTTAATAATTTGTACTTATTTTTGATTTCTGACTGTAATGCGTTCGGTGTACTTACATTAAAAAATCCGCAATATCTACTCCATTGGACTTCTGTTCATCATTGGCATATTGTTCTAAATAATCAGATATCCCAAAACCGAACTGATCAGCTTTGCTCTTCCATTTTTGAAAAATCCTGCCATTCTCTGAGGCATCGGGAAATAACATCACATCTCTTCCTTGCAAAGGTTTTACCTTGTCAACATTTAAACCATCAGCACCACCAGTAGCTAACCAGACTAATTCAGGAACTTTCGCTTGTAGTATTATTGCTGTTTTCTCACTTTCAACAATTCCAACTTTTTGTCCTGGGGAATACTTTAAGAGATGTTCCCCAAAAAGACATTGTTTCAGAACGAATTTATCAATGTTCAATACTGAATGTACCCAGTTATTTTTACCCTTTATTCTATGGCCATTTTCGTTGTATTTAATAAGTTTTCCTGTTCTCAGCCTATCCAATGTATCTATTTGCCAAAAGATAGTTGTACCTCCATTGTATCGTCTTGAAGTTCCAATCTTGTAAATATTTATCAAATGGTTTACAGTTTCTGCATCAAACAAGAGATTAAGATATTTGACCAGGTTGTTTTCATCGTATTTTGTCAAGGAGGCAATGAAAGTTTTATTATGAATGTAACTAACCGATCTGGGCGAACGAGATTCAGGAATGTAAACCTTAGCTTTTTCCGGTTTTAACCTATTATCAGAGAAATATTGTTTGGGTGTATAATGATAAGCACACTTATCAACTCTGTTACATCTGCCCACTTGTTCAGGTAATTGTTCACCGGTTCTAGTATCAACATATCTTGTAAACTCCTTTGTCTTACCGCAATTAGGGCATGAATGCCGGGAACTTCTTCCAGAATATGGTTCCAATATGTACCTGCTAGATTGCATTCTTATTAAGTTTTGCTCGTACCATTCGTACGCTTCGTACACTGTACGAGTGGTACGAACGGTACGAATTAGGAAATTGGTTTACTGCTTTTTTTAACCCATTTGCGTATAGCACCTTCAGAAACCCCATACTGTCGTGCTATTTCTACGTTACTTATTCCTTGCTGTTTTAATTCTAAAACCTCAGTTATACGCACTTCTTTATCTTTCTCGCTATATTGCTTTAGGTGTTCCTGTTCGCTTCCAAAGTTTAGAATTTCGAACATCAAGAAATTAAATGGTTTGTGAAGCTGGCCCACAATTACGTTATCGCTATCGTACATAAACTCCATTGCCCGAACTTTGATTTGTTTTATATACTTTACACTTTTATCCGTTTGGCTTTCACCAATAGCAAATGCACTATCGCAGAAGTCAATTAACCTTTTGCTGCCTTGTAGATCATTCCGGGTAATGGGTTTTGACAAATCTCTTTTTGGAGTGTGGGCCAGCACAAGTATCGAACATTCGTATTTATCAATTAAGGCTTGTAATCCTTTTACAAGTGGAGCGGCATCTTTTGATCTTTCAGTATCACTTTTTAGATAGGTAAGATTGTCAATTATCAAAACTCTCGCATTGGTTTCAATAATGGTTTGTTCAAGAGACTGGTTTAGGTATTGTTCAAAATTTAAACCTTCAGGTACATCCGTTCGTGGGTTTATTTCAATTCTTATAAAATTTTCGTTCCACTGGTAATGCGTTTCAAATCTTTTAGCAATCTCATTTTTAATTGAGTACCTGCTTTCAAATTGTTTGGCAGATAGCTCAAAGTCAAAATATAAAATTGGTTGGCTGTCTGCTTCAAGCAAAAAACCAGGTATCGGCTCACCTTTGCTTATGCTGTTTCCGATCTGCACAGCTAAAATTGATTTGCCCTGATTGGTATCGGCAAACAAAATACAGAGTTCATTCTCAAACCAAAACTCGCCAAATAGCATTCTTGGAATGGGTTTTAATTTACTTTCTTCAATCCATTTATTTGCTGACTTTACGGTAAACAGACCTTTACTCTCACGTTTGGTATCTGCTCTTTTCTGAAATTCCTTTATGTTATCCTTTAGGCCAGTCAAAAAATCACGGGTGTTACTATTTATTTCTCCTAGAATGGAGATGGGGATTTTTCCGTTTACTTCCATACATAAATATCTTTGTTTCCATTAATACCACACTCTAGATGTATATTTCCCAAACTTGAGACCGTTTCAAAGACAAGCGATTGTACCGCTGAAATATTTTGATGTATAATTATCATATTCAATTACATTTGACGATTAAATATAAAGCCCCAGGCTGCAACCCCTGAGGCTTTTCCGGTTTAATATCTGTCATTGTTTTTGACAAATTTCTTTATCTATTCAGATAATCGTTTATTGCATCTTCGGTGATCAGTCCAGATTTAGTTGTCTCTATCAACCCTGCTTCAACAAACTTCTTTATTGTTGCGTGGGCTTTACCCAGCTGTTTCGCAACTTGATTAATTGTATAGAGCTTTGCTGATTCATATTTACTTTTCTCCTTTTCTAATTCAAGAAATACAGATTTAATTTCATTACGTAATTCTGATGGTGTAGTTAAGATTATTCTATTCATTTCTAATTTATTTATATATTTGTATGAATTATTGTGGAAAACATACTATATATTGCAATATATATTGCGTTATATTGCAATTATTAATGTTTATTTTATACTATTGTTTTTATTATATAGATTATGAGCAAGATACGATTGGAGGAAATTTTAAAAGAGAAGTGTAAAGAATCTGGAATTTCAATACAAGAATTAGCTAACAAAATAGGAATGTCTTATTCCGGACTCTATTCTACATTAAAAAATGACACACTAAAAGTATCAACACTTGAAAGTATTGCAGAAGTACTAAAGGTTAGTATACTTGATATAATTATTAGTCGATACCAAGTTAATGATGGTCCCAATTTTGGTTGGACCTGTGATAATTTTATAAGGGATCCGCAAAATTCAATTGTAGCTAAGCGATTTAGTACCGTTTCCGAAAAACTTGATTATTACAAAGATGTATTTTTCACAGAGGTATTCAGTATTGATGATTATGATACTCAGATGGCAGCAGAAATGGTTTATCCTTTCAAACACCCTGATAGGCCAAAATATGTATTTAAGAAAGACAACAAATTGAAATTCCCTGATATACCATTAAACATAAGGTGGTTACCATATAGTAAATGGCCTGAAATATTTAAAAAAGAAGTGAGGAGTTTTGAGTATTTATTTGAAAGTTTTTATTTTCTTATTTTCAATCATAATAAATTACATATTATTGACTACTTAAATGAAGGGTTAATAATTGATAGTGAAGTTCTAACCTACTATAATAAATGGTTGCTATTAAAAGATAAATCCGTTTTATTAAATACATCTCAATATTATCCATACGGTGAATAAAGAGGCTTGCTACAATATAATAAATTAATTTGTTTGCCAATACCCATTGTCAAAAACATATAACATATTGTTTTTATGCGTATTATAGCATTTTAATTTTTTGTAAGCCCAAATAAAAAATCTGTTTGATAATAAAGGATGGGGCAGTAGTGTGAGAGGTGCACTCCATCAATGATTATTGGCGGATATTAGAAATCAAAAATACGCCAGTAAATTATAATTCAGGCATATTTTGGAATTTGTTAAAGCCGCTCTTTTGTGAGTTTTGGTCTTTGCAAGCTCGTGCAATTTGCAAACCAGCCTATCCGCCAGGCATGTGTATGGGAGCTCTTGTATACAACAACCCGCTGAAACTATCTGCGGAGGCAGAGGCTTCAGCGGGCTTCTTTACAAACTAAATCTTAGCACAAAGGTAATACAAGAAAGAGGGTTTGTCAAGTTGACACTTCAGTTTATTCTAAGAAGTATCGTAAGTTCATAAATTTTATACCAATAGAAGAAAGCTTCAGGGTTTGATTTTTTCAATTTATTTAATTTACTATTTAGCGGTTCGTGAATTATCCAGTCTTTTATTTGCGTAGGATTTTCAAATTTTTCAATAATATCTGCATCATGTTTAATCAATGTAGTGATATATGCAGCTTTTGAGGCGTGGGTAATTGCTTTTTCTAAGTGGTAACTTTCCGAAAAAATAAATCCGGTTATTCTTTGTATCCCTTGTTGAAGTTGTTCAAAATCACCTTTGCCATCAGCACCTCTGCTAACAATGCAAAGCGAGGTTTGAAAAATGTCCTCCAAGACATCCTCTTCTGTCAACCCTTCTATGTTTCGATAAGACAATTCAGTTGCTGCGAATGTAAAAAAGGTAGTTTTTACAATGCTCAAATCGTCAACCACATCCACTAAATTCCCTATATCATAAAGCTGTTTTATGATTTCCATACTCATACTATCTTCCTTTTTAAAGTAAGGAATACCTGTAGTATTAGGGGCGAATGCAGTTAATTTATCACCAAGCATATCTTCTAAACATGGAATGTCAACCATAAAACTTTCACCATCATTAGGGACAAAGGATGATTGAACCGGAATTTTTACAAGTTTCGTATAGGCAATCTTCTCAAATAGTATATCAAGTAAAACATATTCCTCTACTTTATTGGACTTATGAATAGGCGTGTAAAAAAACTTAAAGTGTTCTTTTTTGATTTTTGAATTTGCGTCCCGATGCTGTAATTCCATTCTCAAAAAACCTTGTTCTTTTGCTATTTTACCAAGGGTGTCTTCAAACTTATCAAATTCTTCGGGTAGAATAATATCAATATCTATGGATAATCTTTTTGTAGAATCCAGATGAAGCATTAATGCAGTGCCTCCTTTAAAAATGAAAGGAACTTCATACTTCACAAGCCCTTCGAGTAACAGTAAAGCACGAATTACCTTTTCAACAAGGATTTTATCCGCTTTTCGTTTTTTTTTGGAGATTGTATTAATCCAATCAATTGTTATTTCTTCTTTATTAATCATTCTCTATAAATTGGCAGCAATCATGTTTTACTGCCGTAAATTTGAATTGTGTTTAAATATTCTTGAAAGTTTTCTTTTTTTCCTCTCCTGCTTGCATAACGAAGCATCCTATTCTGGTTAACTGAATATTTGGCAAAAGCTTCATTGAAAACAGTTCGCATTTCAGCACCTTGTTGAGCTGAAAAAATTACATCGTCACAAAAGATATCAACCAGTAACTTTTCTATTGAAATTGTATCAATCCCGTTTGTATTTTGAACAGGTGATTCAGATACTAAAGGTATAATAATGATAGCTTCTTTATCTACAGGCAAATACTTGTTCAATATGTCATTTGTAGGCTCAAAATAGGCAGGTTGGTAAAATTCTCTCAGAAAATAGAACACAGATAAAGTAGCTTCTTTTTCAACCTCAACAATTACATAGAAACGTCCTGGTTGATGAACCATAAATTCATTTAAGCTTGATGAATTCCAAATACAAGTTTTTAGATATGGAAATTCCTTTTTGAGTTTCTTGTAAATAGATTTCATTTTGGAAGAAACCTCAGGAATGTAAATTTTTGACATACCAAACTTAAACTTTCCCTGTCCTACACGACTAATGATTCCTGATTGTACAAGTTTGTACACCCGCCAATTAATGGTAGTAGGTTTTACATTCGGGTCAAGGCTTAAGTAAAAAGCCTGAATATCCTTTGTTGTAAATATAGTTTGGTCTATTAATTGAGACTTCAATTTGTCGATATGTAGTTTATTTGTTGCGATAGTTTTAACAATTTAATTGCAAATATACAAAACTATATTCTGGCAGTAAATCAATAATGCTGCCAATAATTAGATTGTGTAGAGGGAGATTGTCCTCTTTTGTGAGTTTTAGTCTTTGCTAGCTCGTGCAATTTGCAAACCAGCCTATCCATCTGGCAGGTGTGTGGGAGCTCTTGTATACAACAACCCGCTGAAACTATCTGCGGGGGCAGAAGATTCAGCGGGGCGTAAAATTACTTATCATTGAAAAAAATAATAACCAGTACAAAGGTAATACAACAAAGAGGGTTTGTCAAGTTGATGCATCACTAATTCGTAGGGTGCTTTACGTGCAGTGGTGTGAGAGGGCATTGTTACCTGTTTTTTTTAAGTAAGTCTCTCCTCTAATAAGTCTTTCCATATTACGAATCCTTTTCGGTCATCTGAATAATCATGGACAATTCTGCTAAAGTTTTCTGGGTGGTTCTCCAGAAAGATTAGCCTCCCTTCATTCCTGATTAGGTTTAAGTCATTATTAATATCTATGATTTTTTGTTTTAGTGTATGAATATTTTTTTCAAAGTGCCAGATGTATGTTGCTTCTTCAGTGTCTAAAGTTTCTAGAACCAAATGATATCCTTCACTCCCTGAAAGCAAAAAGACAAACGAAAAAGGATTCAAAACAAAACGAAGCTTCATGGTTTTACTCTCATGTTTTGAGGCTAAGTACCTCAATTGTCGAGAGTGCTTAACTTCCTTTTTTTTCAAAAGATCATTCAGCAGATCTTCTTCTGAATCATAAACTGACTGATCGCTTTGATCTTCCAGTAATTTCTTTAAATCAAGTAAATTTTCCTCTGAACCGGGTAAATAGCGCCTGCTCAGTATGCCTTTTTCAATAAATCGGAATTTTACACTTTCAATAATTTCTTTGTTGATTCTATCTATGTCCATAGAATTAGCAGTTTGAGCAACTAATACATTATTTTCAAACTCAACATATATTTCAACTTCCACAAATTTTGATTTCAATACTTTTGAGAAATAAACTTTTAAAACATCAAATTCAGGCCGCAAACTATCATTCTCAACTTCAAATTCAATTTCACTTTTAAATTCCGGAATCTTGAAATTAAAAGCAACAGCACCATACCGGAAATCCAGTTTGTCAATTAACACCTTGATTTTTTTGTCAATGCTGAATATTTGGGATAAATCCTCCGTTTTTGCATGTTCATCAAATAGTGATGCTTGCTTGTCAAAATACCTGTAGTGTTTATTCCTTTTTAAGAAAAGACGGTTTAAATAATCAATTTGGTAATCCCGATAATCATAAATAATTGGAGTAATCTCAGAACGTTGTACTCGGCCAATGTACTGAATGAGTTTGCCTTTGAACGAGAATGGATAAGCTAAAAACAGACAAGAGGCATTTTGAAGATCAGAACCCTCACCAAAAAACTGCCCGGTGGTGATCAGCACCTGATAATCCCCCTCGTTAAGTAGTTTCCATTTTATTATTCGACTACTTTCAGAATCTTCCCCACATAATGTAACAGTCTCGAAAGATTGTTTAAGAAATTGGTTTAATGTATCTATATGATCCTTTCGCTCTGTAATAATGATAACCTTTTTGCCCTTGTTCAACTCTGCTATTACATCTCTTATAATTAGTTTGTTTCTGTTCGAGTCATGAATTAAAATTCTTGAAAGGGTTTCGAAAGTATCTGTTTTGGAATTATAGGGTACATTAAGTGTAGTATTTCTTATCTCAATTCTTGGATGCTTATATTGCTCAATTTCATTTGGTTTGATTTCGGCAATAATTTCTCCTAGATAAATAAAAATAAGCTTATCGTCATTTCCCTTTCGGAAAGGTGTGGCTGTCAAACCGTATTGGTAATATGGTGATAATTTTGAAATAGTATTCCTAAAAGTATCGGCTGGTATATGATGGCATTCATCTATAATGATCGTCCCAAAGGACTGGACAAAATCTTTGGTTTCTTGTTTTGTAATGTACTTGCCAAGGCTTTGAATCATAGCAACTGTAACTGATTTCCCAATTTTGACTTTTCCTTGCCCAATTCTCCCAATTTCATTTTTTGGTATTCCGAGGAAGGTTTGAATTCGTTCAATCCACTGTTCCAGAAGTTGTTTACGGTGCACAATGATTAGCGCAGGTTGTTGTTTGTCTGCAATAATTTTTAACCCTATCACCGTCTTTCCCGAACCTGGGGGAGATGAAATAATTCCAAAATCTTTTTGCGATATTGCCTCAATAGCAATATGTTGATGTGACCGGAGACTTAAATTATTTGCAAAACCTATTGGAGTTTGTTTTTTCCTATTGTCCAGAAATTCAAAACCTATTTTATGTTGTTTGCAATATCTGAGTACGCTTCCGATAAAACCTCTGGGGATAATTACATCATATTCTGTTTCCTCTATGCATTTGAAAAAGCGCTGTGTACCCCATGTATTCTTTCCGATTTTCTTTTTAATAAAAAATTCAGAGTTAGCAAAATTGAGTTCTTCTTTTAAGAAGTTGACTAAATCAGGTTTCATTCCAGATCTGTTCAAGCGAATATCATTGCTTAAAGTGACTTGAAGTTTGCTGGAAATGTTTTGATTGTGGTTAATGTTAACAGTATTGGGTATCAGGGATTGATATAATTTGTCCAGATGCTTTACAGATACCTTTTGAATAGTAGATAAAAACTGCCATTGATCAGGGTAAGGTTTCAGTTCACTATCTGATGGGTTAACGAAACAACTATTTCCTTGATCGTAAGCAGGTTTGTGAAATGGTAGAGCAATCAGATTGCCCAAACCTTTACCGGAAAGAAAATTCTGATTAGGGAACAAGCGGTCAAAACTGGAACTTTTATCAAATACAGAAAATATACCAGACTGTTCCAGTAGTGTGGTTAAGATTTTTCGGCTTTTAATGGCCTGATATGGTTGATCGAAAAATATCCAAACATGTCCACCATTGCCAGAGCGTGATCTTTCGAAATAAGCAGGAATATTTTTTATTTGGCAAAATTCAATGAATTTTCGACACTCTTCTATCCAGTTTTGTTTATCAAAGTCAGCAGCAATAAACCAGGAGGTATTGTTTTGAAGCAATGGGTAAATACCTATCAATTGATCGCCATTCAGGTGTTTTATGATTTGCTGGTCTGTTAATGGCAGGTAGGTTTTGTCTTTATAGTTCTTAAATGAACCACCTTTCATTTTGTGCAAGCGGTACATATAAGGGTCGAAATGATAAGCAGGCATATATCCGCTTTTTTTACCCTTTTGCCAATGTATAGCGAAAACATCTTTTCGAGAGTTGAAAAGGGAATGGATGAGGATTAGTTTATGTTTATCATTTACAAACACTTGCTTTTTTCTATTGAAATTGTATCAATCCTGTTTGTATTTTGAACTGGTCGCTTCATTTTAAATCACTTACTTCAACTTTGCTTATTCTCATCGTTTCTTATTTAGCTTACGTCTAAATTCATCTGTCAAAATGTCTAAACAAGAATCAAATCTATTTTGTTTAGACGGATACGCTATTACCGCATTGCAATCATATTTCATTTTCTTTATTTACTGATAAGACAGGCGTTATCAATTTAAATTCAGTAATTAAACAAAATTTCTTGTCTTAAACCCCCTATCTTTTTCTGTCTTATTATCGTCTAAAAAGACGTCTAAATATGTCTAAATAGAAACCCAATATCTGTTAGCTAGACGAATCTTTTTATCCTTCCTCATTGATTGTAGCAGGTTCTTTACTTTATCTTTCTTTTGCTTATCAGATAAAACATCAGAAAGTTTTGGAGTCAACAGGTTTTCAATTTCCATCCTGTTAGCTTTCTTGAATTTTTTGAGATATGAAACAACCATGTCTTTGTAGTGAGCGTCGTCAAAGGCTTTGTTCCTAATATACGCCGCCTTATCATCAGTTACATCTGCAACAGATGCTGCTACAAAATAGTTTGGTTTGCGGCCTTCAATTAACTTTTCTTTTCTAAGTAAAGACGCTGCTTCATTGGTAATCAGTAATTTCTTTTGAATTCTGTCAAGTAATATCACATGAGAAAGAGGTAAATCTTTTCTTTCGATTAAAAGTTTTGAATAATTTTCGTCTATGGAGTGCCCATAAATCTGTAAAACCACTTTTTGCGGTTCAGAAAGCAAATAGTCAGGTAGAGGGAAATAACGATTTCTTTGCGATAAATACATTGTATGGATGCCGTAACCAAGCGAGTCTATCATGCCTAAATTTACCATAGCCCGTGCCAGCCAGTAATTCCTGTATTTCTCCGGTGTTCTATCACCTTCGGGGCTACTGACAACCACTCGTAATAGGGTGGTTTTCTGCATTTAAGGGGCTTTTCGATTGCATGTTTAGTAGATATTTTGGTAGGTTAAACCACCCCTGAATATCTTTCCCGAACTGAAACAACCACTTGATTGCGGAGCGCAATGCTGCCGGGCAACATGGACTGGGAAGCGGTCAAAGGGAGACAGATAAAGTAACATTGCACAAAAAGCAGTAAACACGTCCTCAAATTACTAAAATTGCTTTAGGGATTGACAAAAGCGGTTTGTTGTATTACCTTTGTAACAGTTTTTTCATTAATTAATTTGGTTTGCCCAACTGGAGTCCCTAATTTATTTTGGATTTCAGTTGGGCTTTTTTGCTATTTCTGAACCAATAAAAACCGTCTGGTTTTGGAAGAAAAACACAAGGCTTGCAAAATCCCCACTAGTTTAAGTTTGTAACTTAAAACGCAACTTCAATTTCAAGAATTAAGATAACTTAATCCAGGCAATGTGGTCAAGGAGCCAATAATATTGCCTTCAGTGGAACACCCCCAATCCCCGTTTCCAACTGGGCGATTATCCTCGGTGTACTTTTAATCGGAACTTTTATTGTTGTACGCTACAGGAGAAGTGTGGCATAGTACACAGAAAAATTTATATTTGATAAAAGCTGTCCGTATGGATGGCTTTTTTTTGGAGAATTATTTACTCAAAACCTTGAACTCTGTCCGTCGGTTCTCTTGGCGTCCATCATCAGTTTCGTTGGTGGCAATGGGTTGGCTTTCACCATAACCGGCGGAAGTAAGCCTGCCGCTATCAATCCCTTTTTCAATAAGGTAATCAACGACAGATTTAGCGCGGTCTCCGGAAAGTTTTTCATTGTATTCGTCAGAGCCGTAATTGTCGGTATGGCCTGATATTTCTATTTTAAGAGTGGGGATGTCGTTCAGCATTTTTGTTAGCCTGTCTAATTCGGCTGTTGATTCCGGTCGAAGCGTAGCCTTGTCAAAATCGAAGAAGATATTTTTTAGGATAATTTTACTGCCGACTTTCACTTTGTGCAAAAGCATATCGAGAACGTATTCCTGGACAGTGGTTGCCGGCGGAATAATCAGGTTTTCAGAATGAAACAAATAGTCTTTCGCTTTGGCAACAAAACCATAATTTTTTCCCGAGGGAAGAGATACCATGTATTTTCCGGTTTCTGAATTGGATTGAAATGAAGCAACCATCATTCCCAATAGGTTATCATAAATCTCCACCGGAACACTGCCCAATGGCTCCAGTGTAACCGCATCCATTACCGTTCCCCGTACAATGGTGATCATGCTTTCTTTGATTTTGATGCGCTCTTCCATCATATCTTCACCAATTATCATCGTTTTAAATGCCAATGCATCATAGTTTTCGATAAACTCCAACGGCTTTTCCGGGCCGAGCAGTGTAATCATATAAATATCGCGATTGCCATAACCCGAAGGATCGAATGAAGAATAATAAGCGTGCTTGCCATCTCGCGAGAAGGAAAAGAAAAGATCATCACCAGCCGAATTGATTGGGTATCCCAGGTTAACAGGTTTCGTCCATTTACCATCAACCAAAGTTGTTTTAAACACATCGTAACCTCCCATGGTATTGTGTCCTTTTGAACTGAAATACAATGTTTTTCCATCAACATCCATAAACACACCATTCTCATCGTAGGGCGTATTAATCACCGCTCCAAGATTGTTTGCATCTTCATAATCAAGTTTCTCTCTGTTTCCCTTAATTTTTAATGCTGTATAATAAATGTCCTTTCCGCCAAAGCCTTCCGGCTTATCGCTTACAAAATATAAACCCTCCATATCGGGCGAGAAACTGGCTGAGCTTTCGTGGTATTTGGTGTTGATTTCTTTTGGAAGCCGTTTTGGGGATTTCCATTTACCATCTTCATCAATGCGGCATTCAAAAATATCTCCGCCATTGTCTTCCCCTTTGTAAATCAATGCATGCTTTCCATCCGGAGAAACACCAACAATTGCGTCATGCGATGCGGTATTGAGTGGTTTCCTGGGATTGTTTGCTTCCGACCACGTTTCATGTTTCAGCTTTGAAATGTAAATATCTTCATAAAAAAGTTGGTCTGTAGGATCTATTTTTCCACCAGTTGTTGATGGGCGTGGAGATGTAAACATTAATACCGTTTCATCAGCATTGATATAGGGACCGTATTCGGGGTATTCCGTATTTACACCCACACCGAGGTTGTCAATAAAAATCCTGACCGGGTGCTGAACTAAATCCTTGGCAACATGGCATTCGGCGATTTTTTTGTCAATTCTGGCACCTTTCTCTGTAAGTTCTTTTGGACTGAGCGATCCTTTGTATTCTTCGTAGGTTTCAATTGCCTTGTCCAGATTTAAATTGAGGTGGTATCCCTTTGCTAACAAATAAATAATATCTGGCTGTATTTTCGGATTTAATTGTTTGGCTTTCTCAAGGTATTTCACACTCTTGGTTTTCTGTACTGTATGCAAATAACAATTGCCAATTTTATAATTGAGTAACGCATTATCAGGATTGAAATCGTTGGCTTTTAAATATAATTCCAGTGCAAGATCGTACATAGGAGGCTCATCTTCATATAATTTATCACCATCCCTGATCTGCTTTTTGGCTTCTTTTAGGGCATCTTTTTTATCGGCAGAAAAACTATCCTTATCAAAAGGTGTGTCCACCTGAGACAATGCCAAATTAATCTGTAGCAAAATTAGGCAACTTAAAACAAGCAATATTTTAGGCAGAAGTTTCATTACTCATTATTCGTATTTCTTACATTTTTTCAGGTATTCAGTGGCTTTTGTAAATCCGAGTTCAACTGCTTTTTTCCAGTCGGTACAAGCACCTTTATCATCCCTGATCATTTCTTTCGAATTGCCCCTGTTGGCGTAAACTACAGCAATTTTAGGATTATATTCTACAACCTGATTATAATCAGCAATTGCCCCTTTATAATCTTCAAGTTTAAACTTTGCATTCGCCCGGTTGTTGAGTGCTGCAAGGTATTCGGGTGCCAATTCGAGGGCCTTTGAAAAATCTTCAACAGCTCTATCATAATCACCTAGTAAGAACCTGGCCTTCCCCCGATTATTGAAAGCATAATAATAATCAGGATTTACCTTTACTGCCGCCGTAAAATCAGCAAGCGCATTTTCAGCATCACCAAGATTCATCTTTATTCCCCCCAGACTATTAAATGCAAAGTAAAGTGTTGGATCAAGCAATGAAGCTTTATAAAAATCATTTTTTGCCTCTTCTATTCTTCCGGACGAAACATAAGCACTGCCCCTGTCATTATAGGCAATTGCATAATCATTTTTTAAGGAAATGGCCCTTGTATAATCGTCAACGGCCAGCTGGTAGTTTCCCAGCAAGTAGTTTGCCCCTCCACGATAATAAAAAGCTTCGGCATAATTAGGTTCAAAATCTATTGCCTTATCAAAATCCGTTATTGCTGTTTCTAGCGAATCCAGGGCCATCCTGGAAAGTCCGCGGCCAAAATAAGCTTTGTCGTTTGGTTCAATTTCAATAACTGCATCAAAATCGACAAACGCACCCAAATAATCCTGCAGAATATATTTGATAAATCCACTGTTGTTTAGCGCATTTGCAAAGCCGGGTTTTAAATGAATGGCAGAATTTAATGCCCTGAGTGCCGAATCGGTATGCCCCTCTGAATAATAATCAATGGCTTTGTTGTACAGCAATTCAGCTTGTTGGTCATCCATTTGGATGGAGTCAGCCACTTTTGTTTGAGCTGTATTTATCTGCTGTCCTGTTATTTGCAATTTAAAAAAAAGCAGGCAGGCAATAATTAGTATCGGGTAATATCTTCTCACAAAATCTGTAAATAATTCGTTTGAAAATGCTAAGGTAATAACTTATATCCAATTTGTCAAAATGATCTTGCCATAAGTCAATATTATTGTACTGACAGCACTGTTAAAATTTAGTTAAAATCATAAGATTGCAGTGTTTTTGAGATATTGTCTTGACAAATAGGCTGATTAGTAGTACATTTGTTTTTTAACTAAAAAAACTTATTCGTTATGAAAAAATCTTTTACTTTGCTAGTGTTGTTATTTTACGTTAGTGTAATAGTAGCGCAAACTGAACTAAGTTCTTTTACCTCAACTGGTTCTGGCTACACAACTGCAACAATCAACGATTATCAGTCTTTAGGGATCAATCCTGCTAAC
>QMPA01000032.1 GCA_003650365.1 Bacteroidota bacterium
ATTATTCCAAAATCCACAGCCCCTGAATCTTTTATTCCATTCGATATCCGTTCGCAGTTTAAACTACCACTTCCCAAAGAAAAAATTGATGTGTTTGCCTATCATTTTTACCGCCTCCTTCAATTTGCGGATAACATCACACTTATTTATAATTCGGAAGCCGACGAATTGGGTGGTGGGGAGAAGAGCCGTTTTATTCTTCAATTACAAGATGAACTGGCCAAAGTAAATAATGGGATTCAGCTCAAGGAAGAAATACTCAATATTAAATTATCTGATACCGGCACAGCTTTAAATATTCTTATTGAAAAATCTCCAAAAATTCTTGAAAGTATCAGTGAACAGGCTGAACGGGGATTCTCACCATCAGCACTGAATACTTATATTCAGTGTCCGCTTCAGTATTATTTTTCGAAAATACTCCGCCTCAGTCCTCCCGATACTATTGATGGCTCCGTTGAGGCAAATACTTTTGGGACAATTATTCATGAAGTGCTCGAACAGATTTACATGCCTTTTATTGGTGCTTTGATTGCACCCGATTTATTAAAAAGCAGACTGAAGGAAGCTGATAATTTACTTGCAGAATCTTTCAAGAAAAACCTTAATAATGCAGATTTCAGTTCGGGCAAAAATCTGCTTTCGTTTGAAGTGGCAAAGAAATATGTGAAACAGTTTGTGGAAGCAGATGTGCAAAACCTGAAACGCAAGCCCGAAAATTTGATTGGACTGGAACAAAAACTAACAACAAAAATTAGGATCGGCACGAAAGAAGTGCACTTAAAAGGAACGATTGACCGAATTGGAAAAGACATTCAGGAAGGGGCAATTTTACTGGCCGATTATAAAACCGGCAAAGTAGAAAAGAAAGATTTGAAAGTTGAGGACTGGGAAACATTAATTTCTGAACCTAAGCAAAGCAAAGCATTTCAGTTGCTGTTTTATACTTATTTGTTTCAGAAAAATAATCCGTCCACACAACAAATTGTGCCGGGTATTTTTAGCATGCGGGCTATTTCCAGTGGATTTATCACCGCGAGTTTACCTGAAGGAGCTGACGATAATTTGATTCCTGAATTTGAAAAGGTACTAACTGAAATAATAAGTGAAATTTTTGACCCGCAATCCCCTTTCATTCAAACCGAAAATAAGGATGCTTGTAATTGGTGCGATTATAAAGGGATTTGCAATAGGGTGGGAACTTCGTTTTTCTAAGATTTATTCCAACCAAAGCTTGTCCAGATTTGTAATCTGGACTTTAAGGGAATCTGATTTGTAATCAGATTGCAAATCCCTTGCTCTTAACTTTCAGATTGCAAATCTGAAAGAGCCCGGGAAAATGAGAAATAAATTAATCTCTCCTTTTCTCAAACAGCAAAAACCTGTATTTCCACAATCCTTTCTACAATGCTTTGCATTGGAAGTATCCAGATTTATTGTGCGTTTTTCTGTTTGTCTGGTGTTTGCCAATGCCTGCGCAAAAATCTTTGCGCCTTTATCCCAAATACCATAATGCACAGCAAGAGTTTGCTCAAGCTTCCACCATTTTTGATAATGGTTCTGGGTTTGGTTGTAATAATCGGCTATATCGCGGTTACTGTACATCATAATAAAAACCACCAATAAAAATAGACCAAACTAAAAGTTACAAAAAATCCAATTCCGATCCAGGAAAGTATGCGTAAAAATAAACCCGGTCGTGCTTCAATCGGCATATGACTGTCGGTAACCACTTTGTAATTGAGCCAGGCCAAAATGGGTGCCGTTAGGAAGGAGAGTGTAGTGGCTACTGTTACCATAAAAACCATTGTTTTAGCGGCAAAGGCAATAATCAGCGATGCACCCATCATCATCAAAATCAGCCATATCCATGTAAAAATATTTTTATTTGAAACACGATTCCACGCTGTTGGAAACAATCCTTTAAAAACCGGGTTCAAAACCCTTGAATAAGCATCCAATACTGTGAGCGTTGTGCTGAACATGGTGGTTAAAGCAGCGATGGAGATGACCCAATATGCCCAACTACCAATGCTTTTTGTGTACATGCTGATTAATTGTCCAGCAAAAAGAGTCCCATTAGCTGATAGTTCTTCACCGGTTCCAAACATCACCAAAGCACCCAGGGAAAGAAAACCCAGGGCGAGTAGTGCAGTTCCCCAATAGCTAACCCTAAACTCGGTTAAAGCTACTTTTAATTCCGGACGGAAACCAAGCTCTTTGTTTTTTTCAGTATTCCAAATTGATGACCATACTGAAACATCTATTGGGGCAGGCATCCATCCCACAAAAGCAATCAGGAAGAAAATATCAGCACCTTTTGTCCACTGAAAATGCTGGATGGCATCGGGTGATATTTCCTTGTAGATTCCCAGGGCAGAAAAAACTGCAACAAGCGTTGAGACAGCAAGCAGCACAATAATCAGTTTAATCAGTTTGTCGAGAAAGCTGTATTTGCCAACAACAAGCACCACGACAGCAATGAGTAATATGCCGATGCTGAGGTAAGTGACCGATATTGTCAGATTGAAAATGTAAGCAACTAAACCGACTGTAACGACCGTAACCGCAGCTTGGATAACAAACATGGAAGCAAGGGTTAAAACAGTAAACAGAATAACAGCCCATTTTCCGACTTTTTGGTAGCCTTCTATCAGGTTCGAACCTGTGGCGGTGGCGTAGCGGGGGCCAAATTCAAAAAAGGGGTATTTCAAAAGATTGGCAAGAATGAGCACCCAAACCAAATCGAAATCGAAAAGTGCCCCGGCGCGAGTTGATTGCACAAGGTGTGAGACACCAACTGCTGCACCAGCGTAAAGTAAACCCGGCCCCAGGACTTTTAAAAACTTTCTCAATTGTTTTGTTTATCTTCCTTTTTATACTCCTTGCGTTCTTTCCGTTGCTCTTTTTTATTGATCCCCAGAGTGGACATCATCCCGCTCAAAATACCTTTGAATGCAAAGTTAACAATTCCCTTTTGGGTATCCCGCTCTGCGTAAATTTGTCCTACTCGTGCTTTGCGGGCAAACTTCGGATTGTTTGATTTAAGCACCAGATCGTTGATGAAAAAATTGGCCATCGAGCTAAAAATACCGGTTTCTGTTTCTGCTTTTTTGCGGTTGTACAACGACAGTCTTACTTTTCTGTAACGGAAAATCATTGTTCCTGTCGTATTGAAATTATTTCCGCTAATGCGTGGGGCATCTACCCTTCCCTTTCCTCTTAGGATTGTTAAGCCAACCAGATGTTGGGTCATTGAATTCAGCTTGGTAAAATCAATTTTTTCGGTTTTAAAACTAAACCACCAAGGGTTTGCCGTGTCCTGCAATGGAAAATAAAAGTCAGCATCCATACGCGATTCACCCATAATATTTGCATTAAACAGCACCCTGAGTGTCGCACTGTCGGTATCACTAAAAATATTGGTGAAATTGTAAGCAGTGGCATTTATTTTAGTCAGGAAAATTTCGCCGGGCTGCTTGGTTTTTTTCTCCGGATACAGTTTAAAGTGAAGATATGAATCGATAACCCGCAACGAATCAACCAATATTTTTTGATCAATGCCCCGAATTAAATCTTGCGGCATGGGTTTGTAGGTTCCTGGTTCGATAGCGTATTTCTTGTCTTTGACAATATTAAACTGAAGTCCAGAAACATCAACACCACCAAAGTGCAATTGTTTATTGTTGATCAATTCATCCAGTCGCAAATCGTTAAATTCTACTTTTCCAGCAAAAAGACTGATGATCCCTTTTTGATATTTTGCCCTACGGAAACATTCTGCCTCATCATAACGGGGCATCACATAAAAAGAATCAACAGTAATTCTGTGTTCAGGAAAATTATAGTGAATCCGTCCTGTTTGAATTTCATATAAACTGTCTTTTGAAATCTGGGTACGTCCCTTAAGGTCGATAATAATATTATTAAATAGTACCGGGTTTTTTTGCCCGAACATGCTTGTGTCAACTTTTATCCTGTTCACGGTCAGGCCAATACTATCCGCTTTAATCGTATGTTTCTGCAAACCGTCAAAAGTGCGGTAATGCACGCTCACTTCATCAAAAACAGTAGTGTCGATGGCGAAGCGCTCAAGTAATCCTGAGTACTTTTTCAAAGCCTCAATATCGAACTCAAGTTCTTTTTTTCGAGGGCTCTTGTTTTTTTTATCGTCGGTTACTGTAACATCTAATCCCAAAAATGAAAGTTTGTCAACATTTACGCGGCTTGGCAAACTCTCTTTAACATAGGCGCCCGAAAAAATAATTTTTGATGAATGTACAGATACATTTTTATTTTGCTCCGGATCGATTTTCGACCAATCAAGATTATGAATTGACAGCGCCATTGATTTCGGGTCAAATCCCAGGTCACACATGTGGAGAGAGGTATTGTTCATGCTATCCTCAATCGAAAATTCATCGAATTGAAACGCGATTTCCTGCATCAAATTGGCATCCTTGTACCTTTTTGAAAAGTGTTCAATGCTAAGATCTCCAACTTTAATTATTGTATGCGAAATATCACTGCTATTCTCAAGATTCAGTTGAAGGCCATTCAAATCGATGGTGTCGTAAACAATGCTTAATAGCTTTTCCGGATTGAATTTTGACGCTTGGTTTTCTTTCTGTTTAAATAGCTTTAAACGCAAATCAGGGCTGTCAATAAACAGTTTACCAAAACGGATGCTGTCCTGAAGAATTAATAAGGCATAATCAAGTCCGGAAACTGTTACTCCCGCTATAGTGATTTTTTCAATTTCAAATTTATTTTCACTGTGTTTTGGATGCGATTTGCTTTGTATGCTTACTTCCTTAAGGCTAAAGTTTGATTGGCGTGGCTTGAAGCTTATTTTTTCAGTATTCAAATTGTAAGCACCCGATGCCACCATCACATTGCTAAATCCTGCTTCCCAATCGGAAGGGTCGAACCAAGTGGTGAATAAATTATCGGTTGATACGAGTTCACCCAAATCCAGGTCAATATTGGTTTGTATACGAATGGTGTCAGATGGTTTCTCTAACACAATATCCACTTTTCCCCGCTGAAGTCTGAATTCTCCAATTTGAAATCCGATTGGTAAATTGGGCGTGTTTTGTTCTGCCGTTTCATTTTTGGGTTTGGAAGAATCCGGTATTGCAAAGTTTCCACTGATTAGGGGTGCATCCAACACTATTGCAGCGGCATCGAACTGCTTGTTGAAAAGCAATCCATTCAAGTCAATATTAAACACCTGGAATTTTCGAAGGCCAATTGTCCCATTCAGTTTTTTATTATCGGCAGTGTGATTGTAATTTGCCTGCAATTCCGAAATTTCAAAATTCTGCTTGTCGAATAATACGGTTGCTGTTTTTATTTGAGCACTTCCATCAGCCATAACAGCTTCAACACCATCTACCTCAATACGAAGCGTGTCGTATTGTATTTGTTTAAGGCTGTCTTTATTAATGAATTCAAAGCCTTCTGTTAGCAGATTTACACCTGTCAAATCAATATTGAATTTGTCTCTGTGGGAAAGATTGACCATGCCATTTTCGATATTGAAATTTTGAAAATCGAGCAGGTCAATATATTCGTTTTTCTTTTTTGGAGAAGATTCTTTAGCAGGAATCTGTTGTTGCAAATCAATTTTTATGACAGGCTGCTTAATGTTCAAGCTCAGAATTTGCTTTTTCTTCTTCAGGAAATCATGAATCGAAAAGCCATTTATTTGCATTTGATCTAAATCAATATTAAACTGCGGTCCATTGAAATTCGCACTGTCCGACAACAGTTGAATATTGTTAATGTCTAATTGTTTTTCATCAGATGAATAATTAAAATCACTGTAAGTAATAAAGATTCCTTTCTCCTTTTCCAGCAGTCTGAGCATATCGGTCGAAAGCAGGACCTCACCCATTTGAAAGTGTTTCATGGGATTGTCAAGCAAAGTGGAATCAAAGGAAATATCCTCAATAAGGAGTTCGATATTATTGGCGTCAATTGTCGTATCTGTTTTCCCCAATATATTAAAAAACGCAAACCGATTGATGATTAAGCTGTCTAATGCAACATCTTTCAATATTGAGGGTAAGCTCATAGATTGATTGGAGTCAGCTTCATTTTTAACCTGGGTTACAGCTTTTTCATTTATGTAATGAGTAATTGACGCATCTGAAACTTTCACAGCACTCAGCTCCAATTTTTCTAAGCCCCTGATTTCAGATACGCTAAATCCGTCCAGTTTTATTTGTGCAATTAAGATTTTTGTTTTGTTCTTTTCCTCAGCTGTCGTCCAAAAAGGAGTTAGTGAAAAACCATCTGTCGTAAAGCGCTCTTCTTTTGAACTGTAAGAAACAGAGTCGATATGCAGATTATCTCCCGAATTAAGTTGCTTATTGATGTTCTTCACACGTAAAATAACATTGTCAGAATAGAGTATTCTGTTTTCAGTAGGTCTATCTGAATCAATCTGTGTTTCAAAATTTTCAAGCAAAAGTGTAAAATCAAGCAAGTCGGGCATGAATTCCACAACAGTGTCCAATTGTAAATGAATGGCACCAAAACGGACCTCAACTTCATTTATCTTCAGCTTCATGCTGGAAAAGGTTTTCGAATTGGTATTCAGTAAATCGAGTACCTTCCCCGGAGTGAATTTTGTAGTATCAGGTTCTGCTCCAGCCATTTTCTCAAATTGAATGGCGGGTTTAAACACCAGTATTTTATTGGCAATAAAATGTTTTTCGAAAAGCAGGTCGCCAACAGAAACATCATAAACACCCAACTTTTCAAAAGAGAGGTGATTGACCTTCATGGCTTTCTTGTCGTTCAAATAAACCTCAGAAAAATTCAGGGAAGGCCGGTAAAGACTTATGGAACCTTGCAGTGGATCAAATTCAATTTTTTCGAGTGTGAGTGTAATTTTCTCTCCTGATTCGGTAGCAACGGTTTTACGTAAAGTGTAAGAAACAATTGGGTTTCGAAAAACGTACAGCAATATTATCCCCAATACAAGGATGCCAACTACTGCAAGAATAATTTTTACTGCTTTTCTCATTCTATTTGGTAACAGAGAATGAACTCTATTTTGTCACTTCGCAAAAATATCAATAATAATGGGTAAATGATCACTAAATCCGCCATTGTATTTAAATCCGATATGTGTACGTTTTGGTTTTACCCCTAAATGTTTTTTGTCTTCTTCCAATAGAAAAGATGCGTCAAACACTAGCCCGCTTTCACTTTTTAGCATCAGCTTTGTTTTATCAGAAAGTAGCGCAGCAGAAACCAGAAACTGATCAAAATAGCTCCATTCAGAACCATATTTTAAAGTGCCCCTGACATCCTTATTAGTAGGTTTTAGAGCAACATTAAATAGTTGGCATTTTTCTGATTCTGAAGTTAACCTTAAAATACTTTCGTCATCCGGATTGTCATTAAAATCACCCATTAACAAAATATTGGCATTGGGGTTTAGTGAACAAACAGAATCAACGACTACTGTAAGGGTTTCGGCACATAAAATTCTTAGGTATTGTGATTCCATTACACCACGCCAACGCGAAACCCAGTGGTTGACGAAAACATGTAAAGTATCGTTCGCGAGCAATCCTTTTACATATAAGATATCACGAGTAGTAAAAGCAGGGTCGCCGGGATCTTTAATCCGAATTTTTTGTGAGGACAAAAACTTGAATCGATCGGCATGGTAGATTAATCCCACATCAATCCCACGAAAATCGTCAGATTCATAATGGACCAGTTGATAGTTTTCACGGCTTAAAGGAGTGCTGTTAATCAGGTCTTGCAATACGAAAGCATTCTCAATCTCTACAAATCCCATCAGGGTAATTGGCTCCCATTCGGCAATAGCGGTTAATACCTGGAAAATACGGGCGCGTTTATCTTGATACTTTCTCTCTGTCCAATGCAACTGACCATCTGGTGTAAACTCATTGTAGCTTCTTGTCGAATCATTTTTCGTATCAAAATAATTTTCGAGATTATAAAAAACAATACGGTGATTTCCATTTCCACTATTTTGTTTTTCAGGATCTTGCGACTTTACACTAAAGGCGGTTAGCATGCCAATTAAGAATAATCCAAAATATTTATTTAAGATGGTCACAATTTCTGGTTTAAAACATTATTTTTGAAGATACTTCGCTATTTTAGGTTTTGCAATTTAGGATAAACAATCAATATACAAACTAAAATTCCGCTTTTTTACTCATTTTTCAAAACCATACAAAAATAGAATTGAATTATTTAAGGTGTATAATTTAATTTATTTTTGTTTGTCGGGGTATAATTTTTTAAAAAACCGGTACTAATGAATAGGACGGCAAGAGAAATCACGTCTAATAAGATACTAAAAGGTATTATAGAAAATGACCATGAGGTCATGGAATATATTTACGAAAAGTATTTTGAATCTATCAAAGGATTTGTTGTTAGGCATGGTGGAACAAGAGATGATGCATGGGATATATTTCAGGATGGAATAATTGCTATTTACGAACAACTAAAAAACAAAGAGTTAGTACTAAAAAACACCTTTCACACCTACTTTTTTACAATTTGTAAATACACTTGGTTAAAGGTTCTAAGGGATAAAGACAAGAGATATTACGAACAGATTGAAAGCAGTAAAGAGATTGAGCAAATTAACCTGAAAGACTACAAGCTTGAAATAGATGAGCTAATCGAGAAAGAAAAACGAATTAAACTATACAGTAATAATTTTTCAAAACTAAGTAAAGAATGTCAAAAACTACTAAAATTACTATCACTTGGTCATTCAACACAAGAAATAGCAGATAGCTTTAATTATAAATCAGTAGGTTTTGCCTACAAAAAACGAAGAATTTGTAAAGAACGCTTAGTCAAACTTATTGACCAAGATGTAATTAAATAAGAAACTAAAATCGAAAAGTAAACATATTTTTTATACATATAACTAATTTACTTCATTAAACTACTATCGATTATCAACTCTTTTAATTCAAAAACATGACGGCACAAAACACAGACTTAACAAATGATGCGCGGTTTCAGCAAGAAATGTTCGAAGCCATTAAAGACGAAAGAAAAAGGGAAATTAGAAAAACTCTTGATCAGATTCATCGAAAAAATTCCGGCAATACCAGGATTAATATTTACTCCTGGAAATTGCAAGCTGTGGCAGCAGCAGTTGTAATTCTTCTTATTAGTGGTGGACTAATTGGCGATTCCCTGACCAATACCCCGACTAACCAGGCCTTATACACAGAATATTTTAGCCCTGAGAACTCTTTACTTTCAGTAAGGTCACAAGAATTCATCGACACGAAACTAAAAGAAGGAATGCGCTTTTACGAGCAGGGTAAATACTCCGAAGCAATTATTAGTTTTCAGGCAGATCCAAATAATTTAGCAGCTAAGCTTTATACAGGTTTTAGCCTTATGAAACTTGAGAAATTTGAACAAGCCGAACTTCCATTTATGGAAATTATTGAAAACAAAGACAATCTTTTTATTGATCAAGCTGAATGGAATCTGGGGCTCTGCTATTTAAGTGGTGATAAAGTGTCAAAAGCTGAACAGCTATTTGCAAAAATATCTACTGGCAATACAGTTTATAATAAAGATGCAAGGAATATTCTTCAGGAAATGAAGGAAAAATAATTAGTAATACAAGAGGCCCAATTATTTGCTATAAAACAAAATAATTCGGTGAACAACAACAGAGTCAAGCAAGGTTAGCCCTCCTTTAATGGGCAAAAAGAGCATGCGTAATAAACCAGGCTTAGCCAAGTTTTTTGCGCTCTTTTTTTATCCAAATAAATGCAAGCCAAATCATTAATATAGAAACAAAAATTCCGGAGTAAATTACTATGGCAGAAGTATTGTGTTTGACATTCTCTTCAAAATTACCTGTTTTGCCAGTAATAATAAAGGAAGACCAATAATAAGGGTGCGAGTTAAGCCGGTTGGCGTTTGAAAGATAATCCAATTTTGCTTTCTGTAATGCTACATCCTTCCTGTTCCCCTCCTTGAGATTTTCATAAAAATACTGCATAATTCCAGCAGTGGCTTTATCCTGAACCTCCCATAAAGTTAGCATAATAGATGGCACACCTGCATAAATAAAACCACGGGCAAGGCTCATGATACCTTCACCTTTTTGAAGTTGACCAGCACCAGTGTTACATGCACTTAATACCACTAACTCTGCTGACAGGTCAAGACCAAAAACTTCGTAAGTACGCATTTTAGAATCTGACAACGCACCATTATCACCATAAAAAAGCAACTCTGACAGCATCGGTAGTGAGTCGTTGATTATTGTATGCATAGCCAGATGTATGATTTTATAATCCATAGCGTCTGTCAGAAAACGCAATTTAGTTGCATCTTCTTTCAGGTAGGCATCGCCATTAAAAATTTGAGCAACTTCTTTTGCCTCATTCAATGAATTGGGTAAAGAACTTAATCCACTGGCTTGCTCTTTATCAAACTTAAGGTCGGGTGCAAAGGCAATTAACTCGTGCGTAGTTGTTTCTTTGCTTTGAAAATACGAATTAAACCTTAGGGAAGATGAGTAGGAATACGACAATGGAAATTCTTTGAAGAGGTAGGGAAGTAATTTGTAATCCAATTCATCAGGGATATTTGGTGAGCTAAGCAAAAGATCGAAGGACAAGTAGCCAAGCAGCCCATCGGGAACAATAATTAATTTCTTATCTTTTATCTGAGTATAAACAGAGTCAATCAAGTATTCCCAAAGTACATTGGCATCCTGAATAAAGACAACCATATCTTCTTTGCTATGTTGCGACATATCAAAGTTTTTAACATTAATTAGCTGATCTAGTGCATCGTAAAATACTGTATCGACACTAATTTGAAAGAAAAAGTTATTTTCTCTATCTAAACAGAATATTGTCAAAACAGAATCTGAAAGCACATATTCAAGCAATACTTCATCAGTCCTCAATTGTTCACTTAGTTCAGACATATTAATAACAGACCTATCATATTTTAAAGCAAAGTATCTGGGATAGCTTTGCTCTATTTGATTTACCAGGCTATCATAAGTATTCATAAGCAGAAGCAATCTTGAGTTAATAAAACTAAGTTTCTTGGCCAATGGTCGTGCTTTCATCTGCTCATCAAGCAACAATTTTTTCATACCGTTAATTTCCAACTGAAGTTGTTGCTCCGACTGAACAATATATTCTGGAACGTCAGTAGTTTTTAGTGCATTGTTGTTTTGTACTGCTGCCAATAAAACAGATGATTTGCTTCGCTCTGCAAATTCAAATGCCAGTTCCTTGTATTTATTATTCGATGTTTCCTGATACAACGTATATGTGAGATTGACGGCTTCATCGTAGGCCCTGTCCAACTTTTCGTTGAGTAATAATTGGCTTTCTCTGTCTAAATTGCTCGTAATTGCAACCGCCTGATCCAACGCCCACTTGTAAATATCGCAGCTTTCTTTTAGTAATTCAAGCTTATTAAGTTCTCTAAACTGGGAAGCCAAAACTTGTGCTTTGCCCAGATAAGCATCCAAAAAACGAATGTCATCGAAATTTTCACTTTGCGCTACACCTTTATTATTTAAGATATTATTCCATACGGCAATTGACTGATCGTAAAAGATTAGGGCTGAATCAGTATCAGTTTCACCGTATCGGTAATAATCACCAAGCCTGGATAGAAGAGAAGCATAGACTTTTGAATCTGACTGTTTGAAAGATTTAAACATCTCCAATGCCTTAAAATAATACATCCTACTTTCTTCAAGCTTCTGATTATCAAATAAAAAGTCAGCATAACTTCTGAACAGTGAAATACTTTTTGTTGGATTAAGCTGCCCATCCTGAAGCAAATCTATTGCAGCAACATAGTAGTACTCTGCACGTTCAATGCTGCCAAGGAATGCATATGATTCTGCAAGATTTTGAAAAATCAGCAGCTTAATATAATTATCTGGATTATGATTCAATCCAGACAAACCATACTGAACTGATTCTGCAAAAGCTCCGGTTTTCATACTGACTGCACAAAGATTATTGTATGATTTCGGCACCGCAAAACTAGTTTTATCATTCTTCAACAATACATCTAGCGACTCTTTATAGTACAATTTACCCCTGCTATAATCATATTGATAATAGGCATTCGTTCCCTTATTTAAACTAAGACGTGCAATACTTAAGAAATCCGAAGTATCCTTTTCTTTAAAAATTGATTCGGCAACAGTATAATACTTTATTGCATCATCAAATTTCCCCATCATTGTTGCCATAAGACCAAAATTAGAATAAAATCTGGCTAATAATAAACTATCACCTGCAGATCCAATGGAGTCTAAAACAAATAACGCACTATTAAAGTATTTGTATGACAAATCAAATTCGCCTTTAACAGCACTCATAATTCCCAAATTAAGGTTCGCATCAAATAGATTGATATTGATTTGATTATTTTTATTCAGAACATCGGCAGATTTCTTGTAGTAAGCCATTGCCACGTTGTATTGACGTAAACGAAAATAAGCAATCCCTATATAATTATAAGTATTTGCAAGCTCAGAATTCTTACCTCCAAATACTCTTTTCTTTATCTCTACACATTTCAACAAAGTGTCTATTCCTGCAATATATTTGCGCCTATCAACCAATAATTTACCATAAACATGATAAACCCTCACTTGCAAACTATCATTAATGCGCTCTTGTTTTAAAATTTCAAATGCACTCACGATTAGTTTTTCAGATTGTTCTTTATCAGTTAGCCAAAGTCGCTCACTTTCCAATACAATTTCTTCGAGCCTATCCACACTCCTCATTAATATTGAATCACCGATTTCTGGATCAAATTTTTCCTGAGCAAAACGTGTATAACTTACTATTTCATTTATTTCTAAATCAGATATTGAATTATATCCTTGCACAATAAAGGGCAATAATAAAAGGAAAGTGAGAAGGGATGTGATTAATCTTTCCTTTCTCAGTTTAAAATAAAACACAAAAAAATGCAACAAGCTATGCATTGGATTTATTGGTCTTGGCGTTTACGCTACACTACAGATTTTTCCAATCGGTAAATGTCTCGAAGGTATTTTGCAGCTTACAAAACTACAAATCCAATAGGAATAAGCACAAAAAAAGTGGCTGTTGCAACAGCCACCTTAAAAAAACTAATCATAAAACCCGATTACTAACGGGATTTTATTATTTTTCCCTTTGCTGTATAAGTTGTATTTCCCGATAAATCAACAATATAAAAGTAATATCCGGGTTTAAATTTTTCAGTATCAATGGCAATTAAGTGCTCTCCTTTTTCCAATGAAAGATTATTATTTTCTGACATCAATTTTCCACTAACATCAAAAATTGATATGGTGGCATTAGCAGTTTCAATTAGATTTAATCTAACATGCAATTCATTGATGACCGGATTTGGATAAGTTGAAACCTGCAACTCAAATTCCTGGTTCATTTCCAATAAGGGGAGCTGAATTTCAACATTCTCAATTTCACATCCTTTTGCATCAATAAGCATCGATCCTGGGAGCAATTCAAATGCAGCACTTTCAAAATCAGAATTCTTTGATTCAACCACTAGAGAAATAAGGTTGTCAGCACTTATCCGACCCGAATTATTTTCATCCATCCAGATAATTTTTACAATACCATTCTTTTCATCAAGAAAATAATTTAGGTTTTTGTCAGGTCCAACAACGTCAAGAATCCTTAATTGATCTACAGGATATGTTATATTAATGCTGAAACCAGCAATTTGATCACTAACCGTAGATTTCACCTGTAATTGGAACTCACCAGTTTCCACATGGACAGCGTAATGGGAATAATTCAAAATACTCACATCCCTGCCCGAAGGCTCCCACCAACCATCAACATCACCTTCTGTAACTCCCCACAAATCGGTCGTGTCTGGTGGTGCATCACGGGAAGTGAAATCAATATAAGCTTCCTCAAACTGCCAAACACCAGCCGGGAAAGGTTCTCCATGCAATAAATAATTAATAACAATGTAAAAGTAGTCATACCAGGTAACTGTTCCACTGTTGTTAATATCTGCAGCTTCATACTGGATGTCATCCAATTCAATCCAATTCAATAAATACATCAGGACAAGGTAAGAATCTTGAATATCAACCAGGTTGGGCTCAAGGTCAGAAAATGACCTTAAATGATACTCTCCTCCTGGAATACTATCAAATGAATAGCGTCCATCGTCATCTGTTTCTGTTGACATAATCAACACATCCTGCATATCATACAAACCCAGTTTTACTTCAGGAATTGGCAGTGTGTCGTTGTCATTATAATTCACTAATCCAGTAAGCCGATTTTGGGCACTGGTGGTTCCAAGAAACCCAAAAAACAATAAAATAATAATTGAAAATACCCCAGAATTTTTCATTATTTAATATAAGCTTTATAAATATACATACAACATCTCTCCTATTAGTACCAGAATTTTTAATTTTTGTACCCCCCCCATAAAAAATATTTGCACAAAATTAACAACTTAATTTTAACTCCGAACAAGACCTCCACTATTCTTTTTTAGTTTTGCGCCTCAAATTGTATAAAACAAATGAAACATTTTATAATTGGTTTGCTTGCACTCATTTTAATCAATTCAACGCAAGCAGGAGAAAGTCTGAACCTTAAAATAAGAATCGAAGGATATCCTGACAGCACTTTAATTTTAACTTCATACCATGGCGACAGAGTTAAACTGGTAGATACTGCTTACATATCAAAGTCTGGTTTTTTCATTTTTAATGGAAGTGAGAACCTGCCTGGAGGAATATACATGGCAGTAAGTCCGGAGAGGAAAAAATTGTTTGAGTTTATTCTTGATAATGATCAGCGTTTCTCATTAACAACTGACACGGCAAATTACGCTTTGAATATTGTGGTTAAAGGTTCTGAAAACAACCGTGTTTTTTACGACTATCTTAAGTTTAATGAACAACAATATCAAACAAGTAAATTACTAAAGAATGACCTTCTTATGACCTCTGGTAATATTGAAGAATACGAAATTATTATTGGCCAGATTGATTCGATTAACCAGCTCTCGTCTGATTACAAATTACACATTATCGAAAAATACCCGAAATTATTTGTAGCCAAACTTTTCAATGCTATGCGGGAAGTTGAAATCCCGGACAGTATTTCTGAATCTCTTGACAGTACATTGGCATACAAATACCTCAAACAACATTACTGGGATTATTTTGATTTAAGCGACCCCCGACTACTTCGAACACCTCTTCTTTCAACAAAAGTCACTCAGTATTTCAATCAGTTGGTTATGGTGCAACCCGACTCAGTAATTGTAGCCATCGATGAAGTAATTAGCAAAGCCCGGCCATCAGAAGAAGTTGTTGGTTATTTAATTTGGCATTTTGTTTCAGCCTATCAAAATCCAAAATACATGGGTTTCGAAAAAGTCTTTATTCATCTTGTTGATGCATATTTTTCCAAGGAATCTATTGTCAATACTACACCCTCAGTATTACAAGCTCTTCAAGAAAGGGCTGAAGTTTTAAGGCCATTACAGCTTGGAGAAACTGCCCCAAATCTAATTCTAATTGATACCGCTAACGTTTTTCGATCTTTTAATGAAATTGATAATGATTATATAATTCTACTGTTTTGGGACTTCGATTGTAGTTTCTGCAGAAAAGAAATAAAGCAACTTCAGAAACTTTATAAAAAAACAGACTTTGATTTTGAAGTTTATGCAATTAATATGAATGGTGACCATGATAAATGGAAAAAAGCCGTTCATGAGCGGGATATGCAATGGATTAATGTAAATGGCACATTGAGTCAGACACCAGATTTTCATGATTTATACGATGTTCATGGCAGCCCGGTTATATTTGTTTTAGACAAACAAAAAAGAATTATTGCCAAACGGGTTGGTACCGAACAGATTGTTCCTTTTTTAGAAAACCATGAAAAAAGCTTGGAACAGCAATAAAAAAAGCTTGCCAAAAAACTAAAATGGCAAGCTTGCTTTTTGTGGGACATACTGGATTCGAACCAGTGACCCCCGCCCTGTCAAGGCGATGCTCTAAACCAACTGAGCTAATATCCCGCAATTGAGGCGGTAAAATTAGAAATTTACATCAAGCGGCAAAGAAAAATTTACATTTCTTATCTTTGCCAGTTCTTTTATAAAAACCACGTCGATGAAAAATTTTAAAATCCTTGCGCTTATTATTATTATTCTTACGGCTAACATCAGCCAGGGACAAGACACACTGAAAAACATCACTTTAGAAGATATTTGGACCAATTATAGTTTTTATCCCCGTTCGGTAAAAGGAATCAATTCGCTGAGCAATGGCCGGCAATACACCATAATAAAAGGTGGTTCTGTAATTGTTTACGATTATAAAAGTGGCGATTCTATTACTACTTTGGTAAATGCAAAAGACTTGATTCCTGAAGGAAAAGAAACCCCCATTAAACTAAGTTCTTTCAGCATGAGCGACGATGAAACAAAGTTTCTCATTCCTACCGAAACAGAATCCATTTACAGACACTCATCCGAATCAAAATTCTATGTATGGGATACACGATCAAAGAAGCTCATCAATCTATCAACCGAAAAACAAAGATTAGCCGATTTTTCGCCGGATGGCAAGAAAGTGGCTTTTGTGCGCGATAACAATATTTTTATTATAAACTTAGAAAGTAGAGAAGAAAAGCAGATTACAATTGACGGTGAATTTAACTCAATAATCAATGGTACCTGTGATTGGGTTTACGAAGAAGAATTTGGATTTACCAAAGCTTTTTTCTGGTCGGCAGATGGCAATAAAATTGCCTATTACCGTTTCGATGAAAGCCGTGTGAAAGAATACACCATTACCAAATACGGAGAACTCTATCCTGAATTATATACTTATAAATATCCGAAAGCCGGTGAAGACAATTCGCTTGTGGAAATATTTGTTTACAATATCGAAAAAGGGGAGTCGGTAAAAATGGACATTGGCGAAGAAACTAACCAATATATTCCCCGGATTAAATGGACACAAGATCCCAATGTGCTTTCAATCCAAAGGCTCAACCGGCTTCAAAATCACCTCGATATTCTATTGGCTGATGCATCAACGGGCACGAATCGTATCATGTACAGCGAAGACAATAAATATTATATCGACATTACCGATGACCTTACATTCCTTCCTGAAAACGAACAGTTTTTGATCACATCTGAAAGAGATGGCTACAACCATATTTACCTATATAATATGGATGGCTCATTAAACAAACAGTTAAGTACGGGAAATTGGGAAGTGAGTAAAGTGTATGGTTACGACTCAAAAAAGAAACAGGTTTTTTATCAGTCGGCTGAAGAATCACCCTTAAACAGGGATATTTATGTTGTAAATCTGAAAGGAAAACGAACGAATATTTCAATGCACGAAGGCACGAACAATGCTGCTTTCAGCAAGAATTATAAATACTTTATAAACACCTGGAAAGACGCCAACACCCCGCCAGTTATTACTATTAATTATGCCAATGGGAAACAGGTGCGCATGCTGGAAGACAACCACGGATTGATTCAAAAAATGCAAAAATTTAATTTGAGCGAACAGTTTTTCTTTAAAATTGAATCTCCCGAATTTACCCTTCCCGATGGAAAACAAATTGATTTGAATGCATGGGCCATTTATCCCCCAGACTTCGATACAACAAAACAGTATCCGGTTCTAATAACAATTTATGGTGGACCGGGCTCACAAACAGTCACCAACTCTTTCGGCTACTTCAATTATTTTTGGTACCAGATGCTTGCTCAGAATGGTTTCATCATTGTTTCAGTTGATAACCGCGGAACCGGTGCCCGTGGTGAAGAATTTAGAAAGATGACTTATTTGGAGTTGGGAAAATATGAAACCATCGATTACATCGAAACGGCAAAATACTTAGGAAACCTTGATTATGTTGACAAAAACCGGATAGGGATTTTTGGCTGGAGTTATGGGGGTTTTATGGCCGCCAACGCGCTGTTCCGTGGAGCAGACTATTTCAGTACAGCCATTGCTGTTGCCCCGGTTAGCAATTGGCGGTATTACGACAATATTTACACCGAGCGTTTTATGCGCACGCCACAGGAAAACCCGGATGGCTATGATAACAACTCACCCATCAATCATGTGGATAAAATGAAAGGTGACTTTTTGCTTATCCACGGCAGTGCCGATGACAATGTCCATTTTCAAAATACCATGGATTTAATTACAGCCCTGGTAAAAGCCAATAAGCAATTCAATTTAATGGCTTATCCAAATAAAAACCACGGTATTTACGGCGGAAATACACGTTATCATTTGTATAAAAAAATGACAGATTTTCTTTACGAAAACATGATCGAAGAAAAATAATAAAATCAGCGTATTTGTGAAAAAGATTTTTTCTATCTTTGCCGCCCCTAATTATTAACAATTTAAAAAAGAAAGAGGTACGACATGATCATTATTCCAATAAAAGAAGGTGAAAATATCGACAGGGCTCTGAAGAAGTTCAAACGTAAATTCGAGAAGACAGGTGCAATGAGGGAGTTGCGTTCACGCCAAAGGTTTACTAAACCATCGGTAGTGAATAGAGAGCAACGATTGAAAGCAATTTACGTTCAGCAACTACGACAGGCCGAAGAGGGTTTATAAATAACCCCTTAGGGAATTTTTCAGAAGAAATTTTGATTCAATGGTATTTTTTACTATATTTGAATCGGAATTTCTTCTTTTATTTTACAGATGACAATAAGCAATTTTCTTCAGTATATTTCTCTTGAAAAAAGGTACTCAAAACACACCCTGACCGCTTACAATAACGACCTTCAGACTTTCGCCTATTTCCTGTCAGATGAATTTGAACAGGATGATCTGATATCTGTTTCACCTGAGATGGTCAGAAGCTGGGTGGTAAAACTGATGGATGATGGCTTGTCGACACGTTCGGTAAACAGAAAAATCAGTACCCTAAATTCATTTTACCGACACCTTATAATAAAAGGAGTAATTGAAAACAATCCGGCTAAAAATATTAGCACACTAAAAAATGCGGAACGCATCGCTGTTTTTATGCAGCAGGAACAAATCAATACCTATTTAAATAGGGAAATCGATGAAAATAATTTTTCATCAGTTAGAAACAAACTTGTCGTCGATCTATTGTATTCTACCGGAATGAGACGCGCTGAATTGATTTCATTGAAAACGGATTTTGTTGATTTTGCCAATAAAGTGTTAAAAGTAAGGGGCAAGCGCAATAAAGACAGACTGATTCCGTTGTCACAAAAGATGATTGAGCAGATTCAAGCCTACCTTAATTTGAAGAAAGAAACATTTCAAGACGCAGCACAATTCCTTATTGTGACAAATACCGGAAAAAAAGCATATCCTAAATTTATTTATCTAATTGTAAATAATGAACTAAGCGGTATTACCAGTACCCGAAAAAGCCCACATGTCCTACGTCATTCCTTTGCAACCCATTTATTGAACAATGGTGCCGGGTTGAATTCTATTAAAGAACTCATGGGTCATGCGAATTTATCGGCAACACAAATTTACACACACACAACCATCGAACAGTTAAAATCAATATACACCCAAGCCCATCCTAGGGCCAAATTAAATAAAGGAGGTAAATATGAAAGTTAATATTAATGCGGTTCATTTTAAAGCCGATGCCAAACTTGAAAACTTCATCGAACGGAAAATCGGAAAGCTTTCCGGCATGTTCGAAGGCGTAATTGGTTCAGAAGTTACGCTAAAAGTTGAGCAATCTGAAAGGAAAGACAACAAAATTGCAGAGATCAGGCTACTCATTAAGGGCTACGACCTGTATGCAAAAAAACAAAGTAAAACCTTTGAAGAGGCTACAGACACTGCCATTGACGCACTTAAAAAGCAATTGGAAAAATACAAAGGAAGGCATAAAAAATAATAACAAGATTTTTTTTTAAAAACCTTTGGTAATTCCATCTAAAGTATATATTTTTGCAGACCTTTTTCGCGAGAGGTCTGTTTTTTAATTTCAGCTCGTTCTTAAAGTATTGCAAACATAGCTCAGAAAGAGTATTGAGCTATTAAAAATTTGAGTATGCCAACATAGCTCAGTTGGCCAGAGCAGCTGATTTGTAATCAGCCGGTCGGGGGTTCGAATCCCTCTGTTGGCTCAAAGTTCTTAAAATATTGAAAATCGGGGGAGATACCGAAGCGGTCAAACGGGGCAGACTGTAAATCTGTTGGCTCAGCCTTCGGAGGTTCGAATCCTCCTCTCCCCACACTCTGAGTCGAGAATTCAGAGTAAAAAGTTTTTTTGCTTTGTGCAACAAACTTTAAACTTTGAATGCAGAACTTTAGCGGGAGTAGCTCATTTGGTAGAGCGATAGCCTTCCAAGCTATAGGTGGTCGGTTCGAGCCCGATCTCCCGCTCAAAATTTTGCCGGGGTAGCTCAGGGGTAGAGCGCTTCCTTGGTAAGGAAGAGGTCACGAGTTCAATTCTCGTCCTCGGCTC
>QMPA01000033.1 GCA_003650365.1 Bacteroidota bacterium
GGTATGTTGGGGAATAAGCTTTCGTTTCGATTGAAACCTTTTACCGTTGATGCTAATTTAACAGCTGAGAAATTATACGCCGTTTTCCAAAATTCCGACCTGCCACTTTGGGCACTTGAAGTAGTCTTGCAGATAAAACCGGCACTTCTTAACCGCTACAGCAGGAAGTATTTCCTGAGTTTTGACAAGAAATTCCGGCTTACATTGGATGACCAACTGAACTATTTTTCCATAGGAACCAACAACAATAATTTTATTGAAAACTACAAGAGTGAAGATGTGATAGTAGAGTTGAAATATGATTATCTAAATGATAATTTTGCTCCGGAAGTTACGAACCGGCTTCCTTTCCGGCTGACAAAAAGTTCAAAATATGTGAACGGGGTTGAAATGTTACACCCGATGTTTGCGTAACCCAAATTCAGTTTCTCTTCTTGTATAAATTTTCAGCTTCCAACCTAATTATTGAATCCAGCATAATTTCCTTTTCAGCAGCTTCCTTTTTAAGCAATGCAACCAAGCTTGAGTCACTTTTTAAGGTCAAGGTAATTTGTTCAATTGCCAATTCCTCATCAATATTTTTTACCAATAAATCATAAGCTTTGTCGATAAACCCCCATCCAAATTTCTTAAGGTTTGCAGGGGAACTCATCAACAAAACAACATCAGACTCCAACAATTCCTTGCCAACAGCAATATCTTTTACCGTTACCGGATGCTTATAATTGTCGGGGAAAACGGTATTAAAATAGTACCAGTATTTTACCTCAGTAAAAGATGACCTTAGACTTGAACCAAACATTATCCAGAAAAAACTATCACTATTGGCAATGAGTTTACCTTTTTTCGGATGTGTTTTTTCGTAATGGAAATCGGCATAGTAATAGTCTGTATTCAAATTATTGAACAGCAGGTTTGAAATTTTCAATATATCAATATCCGGACTTTTTGGTATTTGGATTTGGGTAATTCCATCAATTTGAATTTTATTCCTTGGCTCTTCGGTTTCAAATTCAATTAGCCTAAACAACGAGTCCAATGCAATCAGAGCGGCATCACGCGACCAATGCGTCCCTCCTTTCGTAAAAAGGTTTCTATCAAATTCCGGCTTTATACTCAAAAACCATTTATTTACGTCAAAAACTGTGATCTCTGTTTCACTGAGCATATCACGATAAACTTTGTAATTTGTTTGCTGCTTGTCATCCCCAATCATGAAATTGGGAATATTTTCAGGATAAATATCTGCCTTACCTGGTGCCAGTGTAACGATCAATTGCACGCTCCTAGATTTTAAAACAGAATCGATAGCGCGAAGCTTTGTGACTTGTTTTTCAATTTTTTCAATCCCAACAAAATCACTTCCATAATAAGTATTGATGACCCATCTTTCGAATAAATAATCAGCCTTCCCTTTTACGACCCTCTCATTTGATATCTTATTGAAAACCGAATATTCAAGCTGATTATTTAGCCTGACAAAAAAAGGCCGGAAACCAATATGCTGTTCCAAATAGCTGTCGAATTGGGTTTGAAATGATCCATCCAACCAATTCGTTGTTGTAAGTGTTGGTTCTTCGGCCAATACAAAACTCCCATTCAATGGCTTGATTTCGAAAGGATGACGATCTTTTTGAATAGCTGACATAAGCATCCCCGCAACAAGCAAAACAAACAGCATGTATTTTACAATGCGCATCAGAACCTGAAATAGATAAAGGGATTAAAACCGGAAGATGTAATGGAGGCCAGACCAATGACAAAGAAAACAACAGAGAAAATAAACATGACAAGGATGGTCTTGTTTTTTTGCTCAACTGCCAGCACGCGATCCTGCCAGGGTTCTATTGATTTGACAAGCGCAAAAAATGAAAATCCGAATGCCAAAATAAGGATACTGTAAAACTGACGATCAAAGAAAATACTGGTTTCACGAAAGTCGAATGAAAACATTTTCCCGATATAAAAAAATGCATCCGGCAAGGTTTCGGAACGAAAGAAAACCCAACCCACCAAGGTGATAATAAAAGTAATAAAAACAGCCGGTATTTTACCAATCGTCTTATAAAACCGAAGGAGAAACAACCTGTCAAGTATCAGAAAAAACCCATGGAAAATACCCCATACAACAAATGTCCAGGCCGCGCCATGCCACAATCCCGACAAAGCAAAAACAAGCCAAAGGTTAAAATACATTCGGCTCGTTGAAACCCTGTTACCGCCCAAGGGGATGTATAAATAATCTTTCATAAAACGCCCCAAGGTCATGTGCCAGCGCCGCCAGAATTCGGTAATGCTTTGCGAAATGTAGGGATTGTTAAAGTTCTCCGGAAACTTAAAACCAATCATCCGGCCAATACCAATGGCCATATCTGAATAACCCGAAAAATCAAAATAAATTTGGAAGGCATAAGCAAGAATTCCTATCCATGCCAGCGGTGTAGTTAAATCAGGTTGCTCTAAACCAAAAATCCGATCTGCCTGCTCACCCAGCACATTGGCAATAAGCACCTTTTTAGAAAGTCCGATCACAAATCGAAAGAAGCCCGTCAGTCGGTTGTCGATGGTTTCCATTTTTTTTCGGTCTTCAATCTGATCGGCTATTTCGTTAAACCTGACAATAGGCCCGGCGATCAATTGTGGAAACATAAGAATGTACATGGCATAATCGGTAAGACGCTGTAATGGCCGGTGCACACTTCGATAAACATCAACAGAATAAGTTACTTTTTGAAAAGAAAAAAATGAAATCCCAATGGGCAATACAATCGCTGTCCAGCTTATTTCGGAAAAGCCCAAAGCGCCCAATAAATTATTGAGGTTTTCCACCCCAAAGTTGGCATATTTAAACCAAGCCAGCATACCGATATTTAACAATACCGAAAGCGAAACCAGCAGTTTGCGTTTTTTACCTTTGCAGGAATACATCCATTTAACCAGGTAAAAATCTGCTGCGAGCGAAAGCAATACGATAAAAACAAAACGTGGGGCACCCCAGGCATAAAACGCAATACTGGCAAGTAATATGAATATGTTTCGCAGTTTATTGGGCAACAGGAAATATACGATCAAAAAAATCGGGAAAAAATAAAGAAGGAATAAACTGCTGCTAAAAACCATTTTTAATTACCGGGTTATTTCTTCTGAAGAAAACAAAATACAAATTACTCGCATTATACTATTTGCATATAGTTTTTTTTACAAAGGAATGTCATTATAACAAATTATCAAAATCTCTGGCAGATTTAGTGGGCTCATTTCCTATTGTAAATATATTCTGCATCTAACCTGAGCATCGAATCGATGGTAATATTTCTCTCAACAGCTTTGGTTTTAACAGAAGCAAACCAATCGGGGTCGCTTTCAATCACCTGCATAACTCGCCTGATCGCCGCTTCTTTATCAATGCCTTTCAGTAGTAAATCATAAGCCTCGTTAATAAACCCCCAACCCAATTTATTCAAGGGCGATGGAGAAGCCATTAACAAGACGACCTCTGCTTCCTGAAGCTCCTTAGAGATGTTAATATCTTCTATTTTTTTAGCGTGTTCGAAACGATTAGAAAAAACTTTATTAAAGTAATACCAATAGTCTACACTTTGAAAAGAATTGTCAAGACCTGCGTCGAATAAAATCCAAAAAAAACTGTCGCTTATCACAATTAACTTGCCATTTTTTGGATGTGCTTTTTCGTAATGGAAATCAGGGTAGTAATAATCTTCATCTATGTTTTCGGACAGCAGGTTTGAAATTTTCAATATGTCAATATCCGGGTCTTTTGGTGTTTGCGTTTTGGTAATTCCTTCAAATATAATTTTGTTGTATTCTTCTCCGGTCTCATGCTCAATGCGTCTTAGCAGCGAATCCAAAACGAGCATTGCACCATCACGTGACCAATGTGTACCCCCTTTGGTAAATAGGTTTCTTTCAAAATCAGGTTTCATTTTTATAAACCAGCCATTGATATCAAAAATACTTATACCGCTTTTATTGAGTTTTGTCCGATAGGTTTTATAGTTGGTGTTGCGACTGCTATCTTTTAGCAGATAATCAGGAATTTTTTCGGGATAAACACTTGCTTTCCCAGGTGCCATTGCTACAATAAAATGAACACCCTTCGATTTTAAGACAGAATCAATAACTATCAGTTTTTGAACATTGCGATCAATTTTTTCTGTTCCCAAAAAATCTGTTCCAAAATACGAATTGATGAACCATCTTTCAAATAAATGGCTGTCTTTTCCTTTCACAATATTTCTATTTGTTACCTGGTTGAAAACAGAATACTCTAACTGGTTATAAAACCGGATGAGAGAGGGCCGGAAACAAAAGTTTTGATTAAGGTACTTGCTTACCCCCAACTGGAAGTCCATGCTCCTCCAATTGTGGATGTTAAAAGGATGAATAGATTGCGCGATAGTGACTCCCTTTAGTGGTTTTACAACATCTTCACCACCCACTATTCCCAGCAAAAGGGGCAGTCCGATTATGACGATGACGGTTGTAAATAATATATGTAAAGCTCTTTTCTTCATCCCCACAATTAAAACCTGAAATAAATGAAAGGACTAAAACCAGAACCAGCCACCGATGCAATTGAGTAAACCAAAAACAGGAAAGCAATTGCTGTATAAACATAATACTGTTTAATACTGAGATTGGTTTTGTAAATAACTGCTTCTATTTTTAAGCCAAAGCGTGTTGCAGTAATAAACGATAGTATTGCGCTAAAAATCATGATGGTGTAAAAATGCGGCTTTGCAGCAAACGAAACCGAAGTGAAATCAAAAGCAAAAAGCCGTTCAAAATAAACCATGGCATCGGGCAGTGTTTCTACCCTGAAAAATACACGTGCCAGGACAATTACAAAGAATGTGAAAAGAATAGAAAAAACCTTCGGGATTCGCTCCAGTATGTTCAATAAAAACACCCGTTCGATAACCATGATAAAACCATGAAAAGCACCATAAATTACAAAGTTCCACGAGGAGCCATGCCACAGTCCTGAAACCAGAAACACAAACCAAAGGTTAAAATAAAGCCGTCTTTTGGTTTTTACCCGGCTTCCTCCCAAGGGGTAGTACAAATAGTTGCGCATAAAAGTACTGAAAGTAATGTGCCATCTGCGCCAAAATTCGGTAACACTTCGTGCGATATATGGATTGTTGAAGTTTTCGGGAAAGTGAAACCCCATCATTTTACCCAAGCCAATTGCCATATCAGAATAACCTGAGAAATCGAAATAAATTTGAAATGTAAAACCTAAAATACCAATCCATGCTGTCGTACTATCCATGGTGGCATAATCCATGAGCATGATTTTATCAACCTGATAAGCAAGCACATCGGCAATTAATACCTTTTTCGAAAGTCCGATTACAAAACGAATCAGGCCTTCCAGTTTTTCTTCAATCTTTTCTTTTCTGTTTTGTATCTCGTCGGCAATGGTGATAAAGCGCACAATGGGACCGGCAATCATTTGTGGAAACATGATAATATACAGGACAAAGTTGTGCAATTTATCCAGAGGTTTATGTACCTTTCGGTAAACATCCAAGGTGTAAGTAATTGATTGGAAGGTGTAAAAGCTTATCCCAATGGGTAATAAAATCTTTGCTAGGGTGAAAGTATTGAAATGAAATACCGACAGGACAGCATTGATGTTGTCAACAAAAAAGTTGGCATATTTAAAATAAATGAGCAATCCAAGATTGATTGAAATTGACAATGCCAACCACAGCTTTCGATGTAGTTTTTCATTGGACTTATCCATTGCCCTGACAATGTAAAAATTGGCTGTTGTTGCGCCCAATAAATAGAAAATGAAAGTAGGCGCACCCCAGGCATAAAATACAATACTAAAGAGCAAGATAACCCAATTCTTGTATTTTGCACCAACCAAATGATAAACAAGAAGAAAGACGGGTAAAAAATATAAAATGAATATGGCGCTGCTAAATACCAATTGTATTGTTCTTTTCTAAAAAATTAAGCGGCAAAAATAAACATTTGTATCTGATCTACCTTGCAATATGACGCTACTCCATCAGGCAAATCTTTTGAGTTAAACAGGCCCCTATTCATGAAAATAAATACGCTTCACTCTTCTTGATATCCGGCTGAGGATTTCATATGGGATAGTTCCAGCAGATTTGGCCAGTGCCGAAACAGGGTGATTGCTATCAAAAACAACAACATCATCTCCTTCGTGTGTATCGATACCTTCCAGATTAACAATACACATATCCATACAAATATCGCCAATAATTGGGGCAGGAATATCTTTGATCCACAAACGGCAATTTTCATTGCCAAGCGCACGCATCAATCCATCAGCATAACCAATCGAAACAATGCCTATCGTCATATCTTCAGCGGCAATAAAACTGCGGTTGTAACTTGCCGATTCCCCTTTTTTTAATTGCTTTATTTGTGCTAGTGCCGATTTCAAAACGGTGACATTTTCTAATTTCCCTTCGTCTGTTTCTGTGGTAGGAACCCCATATAAACCAATGCCCAGACGTACCATATCGAAACAAGCTTCGGGAAATCTGCTGATGCCTGCCGAATTCAGAATGTGCAGCAATACTTTTTGTTCGAAACTCCCCGAAATTTTCTCACCCATTCGTCTAAAACGGGTAATCTGCTCATGCGTAAAGTCATCAAGTTCCGGTTTATCGCTGGCTGCAAGATGCGAGAAAACTGACTGCACAAGGATTAATGGGCTCGTTTTGATATTCGCAATTAATTCATCCAAATCATCCTCGGAAAAGCCAAGACGGTGCATTCCGGTATCAATTTTAATATGCACTTTTACCGGTTTGTTTTGAGGAAGGGCATTTTGCCGAATGGTTTTTTGTAATAATTTTAGTGCCCGGAAACTAAATATCTCGGGTTCAAGCTGGTGCTTAATCATGGTATCGAAAGCATACTCCTCGGGATTCATCACCATAATAGGAAGGTTAACCCCTGCTTTTCTCAATTCAACACCTTCATCGGCATAAGCTACAGCAAGGTAATCGGCATGGTGAAATTGCAGCACATTGGCAATTTCAAATCCACCGCTTCCGTAGGAAAAAGCCTTGACCATAGCCATAACTTTCGTGTTTTCAGGAAGTTTAGATCTGAAATAATTCAGGTTGTGGGTTAAAGCATCGAGGTTAATTTCGAGGAAAGTTTCGTGCACCTTCTGCTGTAAAATCCGGCTGATTTGTTCAAACTCAAAAACCCGTGCACCTTTCAGCAATATACTCTGATTGCTAAAATTCGAAAACGGATAAGTAGATAGAAATTCGTCCGTACTTTCAAAAAACTGACCGGGAATATTAAATTTTTCAGCCTGTCGGCGAATGGCTTGTCCTATACCAATGATGAAGTTAACTTCCTTTTTTTCAAGAAGCAAAGCCACTTCTGTATATAAATCTACCTCGTTTTGTCCACTTTGCAAAATATCAGAAAGTACAACTACTTTTTGTTGATGCTGCTTTTGCTGCTTCATAAAATCGAGCGCAATACTTAAGGAATTAAAGTCGGAATTATAAGCATCGTTAATGATGGTGCAATTGTTAATTCCAGCTTTTAATTCGAGACGCATAGCAATGGGCGTAAGCAACTTCATACGCTCCCGAATACTTGTATTTGCATAACCCAATTCCAGGAGGCTTGCCCAGCAATGTATCGCATTTTCAACAGAAGCCCTATCGGTAAAAGGAATGGCAATCTGAATCTCTTTCTCCTTGTATTTACCGCTGATGATTGTTTCTTTTTTTTCGATGGTAGTGTGAATAATTTGCAGGTCGCAAGTTTCATTCTTCCCCCAACTAAAACTTCTGATGTTGTTTAAAATACCGGTAGAGATGATGGCTTCTCGTAAATCTTTTTGATCAGCATTGTAAATGAGTACATCGACTTTGGTGAACAATCCCAGTTTTTCGCCAATCTTTTGCCGGTTGCTCATAAAGTTTTCGGCATGTGCCTGGCCAATATTTGTGAAGATACCAATGTCAGGATTAATAATCGACTGCAGTTTCTGCATTTCCTCAGGCATCGAAATGCCCGCTTCAAAAATAGCGAGGTTGTTTTCCTTGTTCATCTGCCAAACCGAAAGGGGAACACCGATTTGCGAATTATAACTTTTGGGGCTTCTTACAATATTTTTGTCAGTACTCAATAATTGGTAAAGCCACTCCTTAACAATTGTTTTTCCGTTGCTTCCAGTAATACCAATTACAGGTATTTGAAATGATTTTCGATGTGCAGCAGCTAATTTTTGTAAGGCTTTCAAGGTATCGCTTACAAGAAAAAAATGAGCTTTTTTTAATTTTTGGGAATTTTCTGGCAACTGTGAAACTACAAATAATTTTACCCCTTTTTCATAAAGTTCGTCAATGTATTTTAGTCCATTGTTCCGCGCTGTTTCAAGTGCAAAAAAAAGGCAGTTTTCAGATGCAATCAACCTCCGGCTATCAATCAGAATATCTTTGACGCTAATTTGTTCGGGAGCGGACGAAATAAGTTCGGCATCAATAATCCCGGCAACTTCAATTCCAGTATACAATTTGTGGTTCATTGGCCGGTTATTTTAGTTTCCTAGTTTTCGTTCCTAAACCTGCTGTCTTCATTTTGAGGACTTGCCTTCTTCAGTGCGCCATCTCTCATTTCTTCAAACTGCAAACGGTTTTTGTAAATGTCAATGGCCAGGTAAATTGCTTGCCGGAAAGAATCTGGGGAAGCCGTATTTTTACCTGCTTTGTTATATGCGGTTCCATGCGCTGGTGAAGTACGAACAATCGGCAGACCTGCTGTGTAATTTACCCCGCCTTCGAATGCCAACAATTTAAAAGGGATAAGTCCCTGATCGTGATACATTGCCAAAATAGCATCATATTTTGTGTATTCATCCGAACCGAAAAAACCATCAGCAGGAAAAGGTCCATAAACAAGACAACCTTGTTTTTTGGCTTCTGTGATGGCTGGTTGAATAATACTTTCATCCTCTTCACCAATTACACCATGGTCACCAGCATGGGGGTTCAATCCCAATACAGCAATTTTGGGTCTTTGAATGGCAAAATCCTTTTTCAGAGAAGCATCAAGAACTTTAATTTTTGAGCCTATCAATTCCTTGCTTAAATGTGAAGCAACGCTGTTTATTGGAATATGACCTGTAACAGTCCCCACCCTTAACTTATTGTGTACCATCAACATTACAGGCGAATCGCAATTAAAACGTTGGGCCAGGTATTCTGTATGCCCCGGAAAAGTAAAATGTTCTGATTGGATGTTCGATTTATTGATGGGTGCTGTAACCAACACATCTATTTTATTGTTCTTTAAATCTTCCGCCGCACGCTCAAGCGCATCAAATGAAAATTCTCCGGCAAGACTTGTGGATTTTCCAAACTCAATTTTTACCTCTTCATTACTCAGGTTAACAACATTCACCCTGTTGTTATAGGCCTGTGAAGCGTCGTCGACAACTTTATAATTAAAATCAATGAAATTTAAGTTCTTCCGATGATAGGAAAGTACTTTTGACAAACCATATAAAACAGGTGTGAACATTTCTAGTATTCTATTGTCGTTCAATGCCTTAATGATAATTTCATAGCTTATCCCATTCAGGTCACCATGTGTAATCCCGATTTTAATTTTTTTATCTTTTTCTTTTCCCTGATACTTTACCATAGCGTATTGTTGTTATTGTGCAAAAGTAAGTTTTTTGCTCATCCAGATTTGCAATTTGGTTGCAAGTTAAAAGATTTTAAAACTTGTTTCAGGCCACTGGGTATCGTTCACACTTGAAGCGATAGATAGTATTCAACCAATCTCAATTTAACTTAGTTTTGCAGTTTCTTATAAAATTCATGTAGAATGGCTGTGTCCAATTTTGTCGATTACGTTAAAATCTATTGTCGTTCAGGGAATGGTGGTAAGGGGTCTTCGCACTTCAGGCGTGAAAAATACATACCTAAAGGAGGTCCCGACGGTGGTGATGGCGGAAACGGCGGCGATATTGTGATGACCGGTAATTCACAAATGTGGACACTCCTTCATTTGCGCTATACACGACATCTGCGGGCAGAGCACGGCAATTCAGGTGGTGGGCAACGCAGCACAGGTTCTGATGGAAAAATTATTGTTATTGATGTTCCCCTGGGAACCATCGCCAGAGATGCAGAAACCGGTGAGCAAATTGCTGAAATTACCGAAGATGGCCAAAGTGTTGTTTTGCTGAAAGGCGGGCGTGGCGGTTTGGGTAACGATCATTTTAAAAATTCTGTTAACCAGGCACCAACTTATTCACAACCCGGTGAGGATGGCATCGAGTCCTTTATTATTTTTGAACTGAAAATATTGGCCGACGTGGGTTTGGTTGGTTTTCCCAATGCAGGGAAATCTACTTTGCTTTCTGTAGTTTCGGCAGCAAAACCCGAAATTGCCGATTATCCATTTACGACCTTGCAGCCCAATCTGGGCATTGTTTCTTATCGTGATAATAAATCATTTGTAATGGCCGACATCCCCGGAATTATTGAAGGGGCGCATGAAGGCAAAGGATTGGGTTTGCGGTTTTTGCGGCATATCGAGCGCAATTCTATTTTACTTTTTTTGGTTCCTGCCGATTCGGAAGACATTAAAAAAGAGTTTCATATTTTATTGAACGAACTGAAACAATACAATCCAGAATTGCTTGACAAGCAGCGATTACTCGCCATTTCAAAATCAGATATGTTGGATGATGAACTGATTGAAGAAATCAAATCGGACCTGCCAGATGTGCCATCTATTTTTATTTCTTCGGTTACCCAGACTGGCTTGATGAAGTTAAAGGATATGATTTGGCAGGCGGTGAATGAGGAGTGATTATAAGCTAATCCAATTCAATAATATTGTTCTTAATTGCAAACTTCACCAAATCAACCGTGGTTTTAATGTTGATTTTTTTCATGATGTTATTTTTGTGTGTTTCTACTGTTCGTACACTGATAAAAAGTTTGTCGGCAATCGAACGGTTTGCCATGCCTTCGGCGAATAGTCGGAGTACTTCCATTTCCCTGGCTGATAGCGATTTTTGCCTGCTTTCTTTTTCACTTTTATCGATGTCTTTGTCCGATAAATAACTGTTCAGCAAGAGATTTGTTATTGTTTTGGCATAAAATTCATAGCCGTTTCTCAGGGTGTAAATAGCTTCAATAATTTCAGAGCGATCAGTATCACTACTTAAATGGCCTTTCACTCCTGCTTTAATTAATTTAAGGATAAATTTCTCATCATGAAATAAAGAAAGGATCAGTATTTTTGTTCGGGGAAAGCGTTCTGACAATAATTTTATTTCTTCCGCAGTTTTTTGCTTTGGCTGATAAAGAATGGCAAGGAAAATATTTGCCTGGAATTCAGGAAGTATGGCAAGCATTTCGCCAATACTTATATTAAAAGCGCTTACTTCAATGTCATCAATGCCCTGCAAAAGCGAAGACAATGCATCGCCAACAACAGGGTGTTCATCAACCAGCGCAACTTTTATCATTAATCAAACAACTTAAGTTTAGATGAAAAGGCGAAAATACGAAATGTTAATTCAATTATTCAAATTAACTTTGCCGGTGTAAATATGTTAAATCTTCGTCGTTGGTGTCCTCACCAATGACTTAGATCCTGATGAGGGAATTGTTGGTGGGGACACCAACAATGGTGGTGAATGGAGGAGAAAACTTTAGTGCCTTTTGTGGTAAATAAAATAAAACCAAATGCCTGAAAACAACAATTCAATTCAATTAAATTTGCTTGAAACCATCAGCAAAGCCACACAAGTTGTTGCACAGTTTAAAGGTGTTGACGAGACATTGAACAGATTAGTGGAAGCCATACCAAGCCAAAAAGGTATAGCACGAACTGCTTTTTTTCGGATTGTTTTTGGCGGAAAGGAATACAAAACAAAGGGATTCGCCGATTCTTGTTTTTGTAGCGAAAGAAGTTTCAAAACTCAAAAAGGGGCAAAAGGGCATTTTCAATTTTGTATTGCTCAGGATGCTTCGGACGAGAGTGACTGGATGAAAGAGCAATCGGGTCTGCTCAATACTATGTTGGATATTTTGCTTAACTATCTGAACGGTATTGAACAAAAGAAAAAGATTGGAAGCCCAAAGGTTGCAGTACAAAACAATGAATTTCGCGAATCAATCGGCATTCGTTTTCTTCAGAAATTCTTAAATAAAAACACTTATAACCGTGATGTTTATCACGATTTGATGCCCTTTAAAGTAAGCGAAATTTTATTAATTTCAAGTCTTTACGATGCCTATGCCATCGAAAAGGAAGGCCGTTTTTCGGAACATATGCTTGGGCAATACGGCCAATTGAACCTGACTTCGTTTCCACGAATGACCGGGGCTTCATCAGCAAAACAAGCACTCGAATTATTGAAAGTCAGGCATTTTGATCTGATTATTTATATGGTGGGTGTCGATAAAAAATTGCCGATTGTTGTAAGCAAGGAAATCAAAAAAGACTACCCTTATATTCCCATTTTCCTGCTGTTGAACAACGATGTTGATGTGGCTTATTTCACCCGTCAACAAAAAAAACATGCTTTCATCAATAATATTTTTATTTGGAACGGGGATGCCAATATCTTCTTTTCGATGATTAAATTATTGGAAGATCAGATTAATGTCTGGAACGATACAAACATTGGACAAGTCAGGGTGATCTTATTTGTGGAAGATTCGCCGATTTACTATTCGCGCTACCTCTCGTTTATGTACCGTGTTTTGATGGAGCAAACCAAACGGATTATTGATGATGTGAGTTCTGATGAGCTTTATAAAGTACTGCGGATGCGTGCCCGTCCGAAATTATTGCTGGCAACAAATTATGAAGAAGCACTGGAAATTATCAACAAGTATAAAAAATTTATGCTCTGTCTGATAACAGATGTAAAGTTTGAAAAAGACGGTGAATTTAATGAAAATGCCGGGATAGAATTATTGAATTATGTGCACAAAGATTTAAAAAACCTACCCACTATTCTTCAGTCCTCCGACTTCTCTTATGCAGAAACAGCCAAATCTTACGACTCTTTCTTCATTCATAAACATTCTGAAACTTTGTATCAGGATTTCGAACATTTTATCACCAATTACCTGGGATTTGGTGATTTTGAGTTTAAGAACAAAGAGGGAAATATTGTTGCAATTGCCCACAGTATGAAGAGCTTTGAAAAGAATATTAAAACAGTTCCTGACGAATCTCTTGTTTATCATGCCAGCCTCGATCATTTTTCCATGTGGTTAATGGCCAGGGGCGAAATCAGGGCTGCAAGTTTTATCAATCCCAAAAAGGTCAGCGACTTTTCAAGCACGAAGGAACTGCGAAAGGCCATCCTCGATCTGATGAAAGAATACCGCAATGAGCAGGACAAAGGAAACATACTACCTTTTAAGAAAGACCAGGAAATAAGCGAGGAAAACATTTATTTATTGGGTGATGGTTCCATGGGTGGCAAAGGCCGCGGATTGTCGTTTATCAATGCTTTAATCAATAATTTCAATTTTCATGGCCGGCTTCCTGATATTAATATCCGGACTCCCAAAACATTTTTAATAGGCACCCGTGAATTTGAAATATTTATCAAAAAAAATCAATTGGCTGCAATTGCTGTCAACAAAAAAGATTATCCCAGTTTAAAAAAAGCATTTATTTCGGGAAGGCTATCCGATGAACTCGAAAGCAAACTCGGCTATTTACTTGATGCAATTGGGCAACCCATTGCCGTTCGTTCTTCCGGATTATTTGAAGACTCTCTGGCCCAGCCTTTTGCCGGTATATTCGATACTTATTTACTTCCCAACAATCATCCCGACCCTACAGTAAGGCTTGAACAGTTGTGCAATGCCATTAAACTGGTGTATGCTTCGGTGTATTCGCCAACGGTAAAAGGATATGCCAAAGCCATCGGTTATAAATTGGAAGACGAAAAAATGGCCATTGTTATCCAGGAAGTGGTTGGCGAACGGCATGGAGATTTATTCTATCCACACATCAGTGGGGTAGCACAATCATTTAATTATTACCCTTTTGCGCATATGAAACCCGAAGAAGGATTTGCCGTTGCTGCAGTTGGATTGGGGAAATATGTTGTTGAAGGAAACAAGGCTTATCGCTTTTCGCCCAAATATCCGGGTACCGAAATTTATTCCCCAAAAGACCAATTCCTCAACTCACAGGTTCAGTTTTATGCAGTAGATTTGGGTAAAAAGAACCTGGATATGCTTGAAGATGGTGAAACCGCAGGACTAACTAAAAAAGACATTGCCGTTGCTGAAAAATACGGAACCCTAAAACATTGTGCTTCTGTTTATAATCCAGATAGTGACACTATTTATCCCGGAATAAGAAAGCCGGGGCCACGCATTACAAACTTTGCAAATATTTTAAAATACAATTACATCCCCCTGGCCAAAACCCTTGAAGTAGTACTGGAATTAGGGAAAGATGCAATGGGTACCGCCATTGAAATTGAATATGCCGTTGATCTAACTAAAGATAAAGATGGCCGGGCATCGTTCTATATTTTGCAGATCAAACCACTTATCAGCCATGGCCGTGATTGCAATATTAATCTCAAGAAGATAAAAAAAGAAAATATAGTCCTGTATTCGGAACAAGGAATGGGAAATGGTTTTGTAAACAATATTTCTGATGTCATTTATATTGATGCAGAGAAATTTGACAAAGCAAAAACGGAAGAGATGGCAAAAGAAATTGAAATATTTAATGAAAAAATGGTGAAGCAAAACCGGGAGTATATTTTAATAGGCCCGGGTAGATGGGGCAGCAGGGACAGGTGGATTGGGATTCCGGTAAAATGGTTTCAAATCTCAAATGCCAGAGTTATTGTCGAAACCAGTCTGGAAGATTTCCCGTTGGACGCTTCCTCGGGCTCTCATTTTTTCCACAACGTAACCAGCATGAATGTGGGTTATTTTAGTGTTCAACACCAACATCCCAAAGATAAAATTGAATACGATATATTGAAGAAACAAGAAGTCGTGAGCAAAGGAAAATATTTCACCCATATTCGTTTTAAACAGCCTTTAAATATTGAAATGGATGGAAAAAAGCGGATGTATTTGATTCATTTGAATGCAACAAAAAAATCAACGTAAATCATTCTAAATCTGATTTATAAGATTTCCAAGAATAAATAATAAGAAACGATTAAAATAACATATCGACTTAGATTGAATATAAATAGCCCTATTAATTATCTGATTTTCTGACTATAGCATAATCACCTTAAACCTAATCGATTAAAGGGGGTTTTATTTTCTAAATTTGCGCTTTCTTTTTTTGAAAATATTGAAAACATTTAGATAAAATCATGAGTAAAATAATTGAAAAGGAGTTCTTTTCCGAAAATGTAGCCAAAATTGTTTTGGATGCTCCTGAAATTGCCCTATCGCGCAAACCGGGCCACTTTGTCATTATTAAAATTGATAAAAAAGGAGAGCGCATACCACTTACTATTGCTTCATCTAATCCTGATAAAGGTACAGTTACACTTGTTGTACAGAAAGTTGGAGTAACCTCAGCAAAGTTATTGGCTTTGGAAGTCGGTGATGAAATTGAGGATGTTGTTGGCCCCCTCGGAATGGCGACCCACATCGAAAAAGTTGGAACCGTACTTTGTGCCGGTGGAGGTGTTGGCGTTGCGCCGCTGCTTCCGATAGTTGAAGGTTTTAAAAAAGCCGGAAACCGTGTAATAACAGTTCTGGCTGCCAGAAATAAAGATCTGGTCATTCTGGAAGAACAAATGCGTGAGTTTTCTGACGAAGTTATTGTGATGACTGACGATGGTTCTTCAGGAAAAAAAGGTTTGGTTACGGCAGGAATGGAAGAAGTTATTCAACGCGAAAAAGTGGATCTTTCTGTAGTTATTGGCCCGGCCATCATGATGAAATTTGCCGCATTAACTACCAAGAAATACAATATTAAAACCTACGCCAGCCTCAATACAATTATGGTTGACGGTACCGGAATGTGTGGTGCTTGCAGGGTAACTGTTGGAGGAAAAACAAAATTTGTTTGTGTAGATGGCCCCGAATTTGATGCCCACCAGGTTGATTTCGAGCAAATGATGTCGCGTCTTGGTGCTTATAAAGATCAGGAAGTTGCAGCCTATCAAAAATATTTAGAAACCGAAGAGATAGCTGGATAATGGAAAATATACTTGAATATTTAAAAGCCGAAAGAAGTCAGGAGTGGCGCACTGAAATCAGAAAGAGTATCAAGGCAAAGGAACGTATGGGTAAAACCCGTACAAATATGCCCGAAGAAGATCCGATGGTAAGGAACCGGAGCAATGTTGAAGTCAATTCAGGATTGACAGCCGAGCAGGCCGTACTTGAAGCCCAACGTTGTATCGACTGTCCAAACCCAACATGTATGACGGGTTGCCCGGTGGGGATTAACATTCCAAAATTTATCAAGAAAATTGAAACAGAAGATTTTCTTGGAGCAGCAGCAGTGCTGAAAGACACCAATGGTTTACCGGCAGTTTGTGGCCGTGTTTGCCCACAGGAAAAGCAGTGCGAAGCACAATGTTTCTATACAATTAAAATGGGTAAGCCCGCAGTTGCGATTGGCTTTCTGGAACGTTTTGCAGCCGACTACGAAAGAGACAGTGGTAAAATGGCCGTTCCTGAAACAGCCGAATTCAACAATATTAAACTGGCAGTAATTGGTTCCGGTCCTGCCGGATTGGCTGCTGCCGGCGACCTTGCAAAATTTGGATATGATGTTACTGTTTTTGAAGCATTGCACGAAATTGGTGGTGTGTTGAAATATGGTATTCCCGAATTCAGGTTGCCCAACGAAGTTGTTGATGTAGAAATTGAAAGCCTCCGTAAAATGGGTGTGAAATTCATTACCAACTTCATTGTCGGCAAAACGGCTTCTTTCGATGATTTGAAAAAGCAAGGTTTCCAGGCATTTTTTGTAGGAAGCGGCGCAGGATTGCCACGTTTCATGAATATTCCGGGAGAAAATTACAACGGTATTTTTTCATCTAATGAATATTTAACCCGTGTAAACCTGATGAATGCAGCCAATCCGGAATACGACACTCCTGTAATTAGTGGTGATTTAGTTGCTGTTATCGGAGGTGGTAACACAGCCATGGATTCAGTACGTACAGCCAAACGGCTCGGTGCTTCAAGGTCAATGATTATTTATCGTCGTTCAGAAGAAGAAATGCCCGCACGTGTTGAAGAAGTGATACATGCCAAAGAAGAAGGTATCGAATTTATGAACCTTCACAATCCGCTTGAATATTATGCTGATGAGAATGGCCGCGTGAACAAAATGAAAATTCAAAAAATGGAATTGGGTGAACCCGATGCTTCAGGACGTCGCAGGCCAATTGCTATCGAAGGATCTGAATTTATTATTGATGTTGACACAGTAGTCGTGAGTGTTGGCGTTTCTCCAAACCCATTAATTCCGGCCAGTTTACCTGATTTAAAGGTAACCGATTGGGGAACAATCGTGGTTGACAAAGAGACTATGCAGTCTTCAATTCCAGATTTATTTGCCGGTGGTGATATTGTCAGGGGTGGTGCAACTGTTATCCTTGCCATGGGCGATGGCCGCAAAGCCGCAGCCGGTATGCACAAATACATCATGGAAAAAATTAAGGCGAATTAAGACCTCTTCCAGATTTTTAATTGAAAAATAAATTCAAAAAATAATTTCCAAATGGCAGATTTAACCACAAAATATCTCGGACTCACATTACGAAATCCAATAGTAATAGGTAGTTCAGGACTTACAGATTCAGTTAGTAAAATTGTAGAGCTCGACAAAAATGGAGTTGGCGCTGTTGTGCTGAAATCATTGTTTGAAGAGCAAATTATGCTTGAAGCCAATCATCAGATAAAAAAAGCAGAAGCTGATGGCATGCTCTATTCCGACTACTCGGAAACACTCGATTACATTGATGTTCATATTAAGGAAAAAGAGCTCAGCGGATATTTACAGCTTATTCATGATGCCAAAAGCAAGGTGACAATGCCCATTATTGCCAGTGTGAACTGTGTGAGTACAATGGAGTGGACTTCCTTTGCAAAGCAAATTGAAAAAGCCGGTGCAGATGCTCTAGAACTGAACATTTTTGTAATGCCTTTTAATCCTGATAAAGCGTGCAATGACAATGAATTACGGTATTACGAAATTCTGAAAAAAGTAAAGAAAACAGTCAATATTCCTGTGTCAGTTAAAATCAGCCCTTATTTTTCAAATCTTGGCAAAGTCATTCTTCGCCTTGAAGAATTTGGTACTGATGGCGTTGTGCTGTTCAACCGTTTTTCCAGTCCTGATATTGACATTGACAACCTGAAGATTACAGCTGCTGATGTATTCAGCACACCACAGGAAATTGCCAATTCTTTACGTTGGATTGCCATTATGGCCAAACGCACCAAAGTTGATCTTGCAGCTTCAACCGGTATTCATGATGGAGCAGCAATCATTAAACAACTGCTTGCAGGAGCAACGATAACGCAAATTACTTCGGCCATTTATAAGCATGGCCCCGATTATGTTAATGAAATGCTCAACTTTGTACACGACTGGATGGAAAAACACGGATTCAATTATATTGAGCAATTCCGTGGCAAACTCAGCCAGGCAGCTTCTGAGCATCCTGATGTTTATGAACGCATGCAGTTTATGCGCTATTTTAGTGATATTAAATAAAGTACTTATTGGTTTAAAGTATGAACCCTGGGGCTTTTGGCTTCGGGGTTTTTGTTTTGTTCAAACCCGCTGAGTAGTTTTATTCTCAGCGGGTTGAAAAACTTTTCCGGAGAGAATATGTTTCCGACCCGCTAAGTCCCAGCCCAAACAAACGGGCTGGCCGACTTAGCGGGTCAATCAAACCTGCTGAGTGGGCTTTTGCTCTCAGCAGGTTGAGAATAGTCATTCAAGATAATATTTTTCAGCTCCCAGGTGAATCTTATTCTCTTCATGAAACTCAATAAAATCTTCAAGTGAGTCAAAGTATGACATGACTTCCGGCCTATCAATACTCGTTTGCTTATCAGATAAATAAGTGTTGTACGAAGAATATTTCCAATTCTGATAATTCTTTACCAGCCCATGATGAATTGGGTTCCGATGGATATAATTGACCAATGAAGTAAAATAATCCCCCTCATCAACATGGATTTTTTTAAAAGCTTGAAGTAATAATCGCCCCTGCCTTTGATGTGCTTTGTTGAAAGATTTTGAGTAACTGATAAAAAAGTTAGTAAATGTCTTTTGTAGGATTTTATCGTCATTAAAGTCTATCGGTTTATCAATCTCTTCAACTTCTTTAATTTTTAAAAGGAGATGAAAATGATTTGGGATTAAGCAGTATGCGTAAATATTTGAAACAGGAAGGATAAATCTTGTCAGTTTTTTAAGGAAAAAATAATAATCATTCGCTGTTCTGAACAGCAATTCGTCTCCGACAGCTTTATTGTAAATATGATAAGTTTCACCAAAGAGTAAAAGTTCGGATTTATTTGTCTTTTTCACAATAAGAGAGATTCTATTTTTCAGTAAAAGTACTATTTTTCGACCCGCTAAGTCCCAGCCCAAACAAACGGGCTGGCCGACTTAGCGGGTCAATAAAACCTGCTGAGTGGGCTTTTGCTCTCAGCAGGTTGAGAAGAAGGGAAACCCGCTGAGTAGTTTTATTCTCAGCGGGTTGAAAAACTTTCAAGGAGTATCTTTCGACCCGCTAAGTGCAAGGCCACTTAGCGGGACAGTTTACCTAAAAGATTAC
>QMPA01000034.1 GCA_003650365.1 Bacteroidota bacterium
TAAAATTGGATTTATGTTGGAGAATTTTTTGGTTAAGCTTCCCACTAAATAACCTGAACGAAGAAGCCATTTCCGGTTTATCCATAAATCGCTTTGCAGTTTTTCTAATTATTTTACTGCCGGTATTCCGTGCTGCCGAATGCTTTTTGCTTTTGTAAACACCATAAACCAATTCCCGCTTTTCGCTTTCAAACACCCCAATCAATTTTGGAATTTCTTCCGGAGGCTGCTGTAAGTCATCATCCATTGTAATTATCCGATTGCCTTTGGCATAGCCCAAGCCACAAAAAGTTGAATTGCCCTGACCATAATTTTTATTGAGTCGAACGATTACAACATTTTTAGAGCTACTTTTCTTAATGCCTTTTAATACCTCCCAACTACTGTCCTCACTGCCATCGTCAACAAAAACAAATTGTACAGTTTTTTCAAGCTCAACAAATACTTTTCTGAGGCTTTCGAAAAGCTTCACCAGCATATATTCACTATTAAAAACGGGAACTACAATTGAATAATCGTACACTTTTTCAAATATTTACGAACAGGCTTAGGCAGCTTTTGCTTTATCCTCAACCTTCTTTTTTACAACAAGGAAAACATCATTTACCGTTGCGGCATTTATTAATTCCTGAGCTGAAATAATTACATCGTATTCTACATTTACCATTGCAATGAGTACCAATGCATTAATTGAATCCCATTCCACGTGGTCTCTGAAATTCATTTCAGGTGTGATCACCTCCTTTTCAAGATCAGGAAATTCCTCTACAATTTTTTTAATAAACTCTTCTACTTTCATGCTACTTATCTTTCTTTTAAGGCCACAAAATTAAACCATTTTTTTACAGACCGGCTATTTAGAACAATTGTTAATACTGTGCTGATAATCTGACAATTAAAGGGATACAAATATTATGATTGCTTTTTCATACATTTGTCGGCTATAATTTATGGCCTGTGAATGCAATGAAAAAATTGGTTCTAATCAACCCGCGTAGCAGATACCGAATTGGTTTTCTGGTAGATCGGGAATCAAAATATCCTCCTTTGGCTTTGGGAATAATTGCAGCCCTGACACCCGATGATTGGGAGATAAAACTGATAGACGAAAATTTTGATGATTTTATTTATGAGGATGCCGATTTAGTAGGCATCACATCCATAACCTCGAGTGTTAACCGTGCTTACGAAATCGCAAAAGAATACACAAGCCAAAAAATACCTGTAGTACTCGGTGGCATACATGCATCCTCATTGCCAGAAGAAGCTGAAAAACATGTAGACGTAGTGGCATCTGGTGAAGCTGAAAGTATGTGGCCTGAAATTATTAATGATTTCAATAAAGGACAACTCAAAAAAAAATACTTCGGAAAATTGCTACCTATGGATGATTTTCCTGCTCCGCGTCACGATCTTTTCCACAAAGATTATATGGTTGGTTCCATTCAAACCACCCGTGGATGCCCACTGAAATGCGACTTTTGTTCGGTACATTCTTTTAATGGTCAGGCTTATCGTGCACGTCCGGTTGAAAAGGTATTGAACGAACTGGAAAGCATGACAACGGATCGACTTTTTATTATAGATGACAACATTGTTGGATACAATAAAAAAGCCCGCGAACATGCCAAGTCTATTTTTCGTGGGATGATTGAACGGGGTATGAAAAAAGACATTTTCTGTCAGGCCTCAATCAATTTTGCTGAAGATGAAGAATTGATGGAACTGGCTTCCAAAGCTGGTGTTCGTCTTGTTGCAATTGGTATTGAGTCAGAAAAAACTGATGCCTTAGAAAACATAAATAAGCGCTCTAACCTGAAAGTTGGGGTCGACAATTATCAACGAATATTTACCAAAATCCAGAAACACGGCATTGCAATACTAGGAACATTTATTTTCGGATTAGATACAGATTCGGTACAAGACATCAGAAACAGGGTTAATTACATTATTAATTCAAATATTGACACTATTCAAGTGACTATCCTCACCCCATTCCCGGGCACTAAAACTTACCGGCAGTTTCTGGAAGAAGATCGGATAACGGCAACAAACTATCCCAAAGACTGGGAAAAATACTTTGGAGGGAACATTGTAATCCGTCCCAAAAAAATGACGGCTGAAGAATTGGATGAAGCCCATAAAGAAGGGAATGAAAAACTCTACTTCCGCAAAAGACTTATGAAATCAATGTTACGTACCTTAAAAACCACAAAAAATGCAAATACAGCATTGTGGGCTTTTTCGGCCAACGCACATTATCACAATATGGCATTCGAAACCCAACCGGAAAGGCATATTAAACTGAATGAAATTTTCGGAGGAATAACACCTGAGTATAATGAACAAAAAGAATAATACTGAAGCCAGCCATGAATCAAAATAAGCACACTAAATTAAAAACTGTCAATTTATAGTACTTTCGTTTTCTATAGCTTTACAGACGATAAATTAATGAACGTGAATCAAACAAAAAAACTAGTTTTAATCAACCCTCGTAGCAGACACCGGATTGGGTTTCTGGTTGACCGGGAATCAAAATACCCACCCCTCGGACTAGGTATTATTGCTGCTTTAACACCTGCCGACTGGGAGATTAAACTGATTGACGAAAACTTTGATGATTTCGTTTTTGAAGATGCCGACTTGGTAGGTATTACTTCTTTTACTTCAACCATTACACGCGCTTACGAAATCGCAAAAGAATACACATCTAAAAAAATACCTGTCGTACTTGGCGGCATTCATGCTTCAATGATGCCTGAAGAAGCAGCCAATTATGTTGATGTAATAGCCACTGGCGAAGCTGAAAGTATCTGGTTGGAAATTATCAACGATTTCAATAAAGGTCAACTCAAAAAAAGATACAATGGAACTTTAATGCCGATGGGTGAATTTCCATCTGCACGCCACGATATTTTCCACAAGGATTATATGATTGACTCCATCCAGACAACCCGCGGCTGCCCCATGCAATGCGAGTTTTGTTCGGTACATTATTTTAATGGAAGTGCTTATCGAACCAGGCCGGTTGAGAAAGTGTTGGACGAACTGGAAACCATGCAAGCCGACCGCTTTTTCTTTGTCGATGACAATATTGTAGGTTACAGCAAAAAAGCACGCGACCATGCCAAAGCTATTTTCAGGGGAATGATTGATCGGGGCATCAAAAAAGACTGGTTTTGCCAGGCCTCCATCAATTTTGGCGATGATGAGGAATTATTGGACCTGGCTTCGGAAGCCGGTTGCAGGCTTGTATTAATTGGAGTGGAATCAGAAAAAACCGATGCTCTGCAAAGCATGAACAAACGCAGTAATCTAAAAGCAGGCGTTGACAATTACCAACAGATTTTTTCTGTCATTCAGAAACATGGCATTAGTGTGTTGGGGACTTTTATTTTTGCACTTGATACTGATTCTGTTCAGGATATCAGAAACAGGGTCGATTATATTATCAATTCAAATATCGATGCCATTCAAGTGTCTGTCCTTACACCTTTTCCCGGCACTAAAACCTACGAGGACTTTAAAAAAGAAGATCGTTTAACTGCGATAAATTATCCCGAAGATTGGGAAAAATATTGGGGAGGCGAAGTTGTTATCAAACCAAATAAGCTCACTGCTGAAGAATTGTTAAACGAGTGGAATCGTTCTGCTGAAAAATTGTACTATACCAAGCGCTTGATGAAAATGATGCGTCAGACCTTAAAAACAACAAATAATGCCAAAGCTGCTATTTGGGCATTTTCTGCTAACGCACATTATAACAATATGGTTTATGAAACAGAGCCAGAGAAACACATCAAATTAAGTAAAATATTTGGAGGTGTTGCCCCAGATTACGAAAACAATAAAACGACATGAAGAAACTTCTGCTAATCAATCCGGTTTCAGAATTCAGAAGGGGTTTTCTACGCTCGGAAAGCGCCAAATTCCCTCCTTTAGTGTATGGTATTTTAGCAGCCCTTACACCCGACAACTGGGAAATAGAAATCCTGGATGAAAATTTTGATGAATTTACATTTCAGGAGGCAGACCTTGTAGGCTTAACTGCCTATACTTCTTCGATATACAGAGCTTACGAAATTGCTGCTGTTTACCGTAAAAAAAATATTCCGGTAGTTATTGGTGGCGTCCATGTTTCCATGATGCCCAAAGAAGCCATTCAATATGCCGATTCGGTGGTAGTTGGCGAAGCCGAAAGTGTTTGGAAAAATGTGATTGCAGATTTTGAAAATGGTAAACTTCAACAATTTTATTATGGAACCCGGCTTTCGTTGGATCAAATCCCAAAAGCAAAACACGAACTTTTTCACAAGGACTATTTTATAGGCTCAATCATGACTACTCGTGGTTGTCCTTTCGATTGCAGTTTTTGCACAGTAACAGCTTTTAACGGTAGCAAATACCGTATGCGTCCCGTTGAAAATGTATTGGACGAACTGGAAACCATTCCTCAGGAGAACTTCTTTTTTATCGATGACAACATTATCGGCTACAGTAAACAATCTCGTGATCATGCAAAAGCCATTTTCCAGGGGATGATTGACAGGGGAATTAAAAAAAAATGGTGGTCTCAAGCCTCATTGAACTTCGCCGACGATCCTGATTTACTCAAACTCGCTTTCGAAAGTGGATGCCGCATGATTTTTATTGGGATTGAATCGGAAAAAACAGAAGGGCTTGAAAGCACTAATAAAAAGTTAAACCTTAAAATTGGGGTGGATAAATATGAAACTGCCTTTAAAAGAATTCATGATGCCGGAATTGCAATTTTGGGTTCATTTATTTTTGGACTCGAGACAGACACAACTAGAGATTTAATAAATAGGAAAGACTATATTATTAATAGCAGCATCGACTGTTATCAGGCAGCCATCTTAACACCTATGCCCGGAACCCAAACTTTCAAACAACTGAGTAAAGAGAACCGGATAAGTCGTAATAATTATCCATTTGACTGGCAATATTACAGTGGCGAGGATATCGCCTTCACGCCTTCTAAAATGTCTGAAAAAGAACTTCTTGACATTATGAAACTAAACAGGTACGAGTTATATGGGAAAAAGACAATGATTAAAAAATTCATAAAAACCTTGCGGGCTACCCGAAGTACAGATGCTGCAGTATGGGCAATTTCATCCAGTATTTCTTATCGAAATATGCTAATGGATATTTATGGGGATGAAAGATTTACCATCGAGAGTTTGATTGGTTCGTTGAATATGAAACTGCCGGAGAAGTAGGGCTTAAACAAACCCGTCGGGTTTTTTATTCCCGCCGGGTTAGAAATTATTTCTCCGGATTTTACCCCACAGTTGGTGTCCTCACCAACGGTCTTATTGTTGGTGGGGACACCAACAATGGAATAGCTTGCAACGAAAGATTTCCCTGTTTCAAGCGTCTACGCTTGAAAATTATCCCAAAGATTCCTGTAAAGCAAGAAGACTATCCAAAACTGCAAGCGTGAACGCTTACAGCGGGGAGACTCTACTAAACCACCGAAACAATTACTTTTGCCCAAAAGAAATTTCAATCCATGAAATATTCATTCCTGAAAGATTATAAAGACCCGTTGATACAAAATTGCAACACTTACATTGATGTGATTAAGAATCGTGTAAAAGCCAATCCCAATCATGTGGTTTTTCGTTTTTTAAATGATGGTATCAACGAAAATGAATCCTTCAGCTACCAACAATTAGAAATCCGTTCGAAAGCTTTGGGTACGGCCATGCAGGAATTCGCGCAAAAAGGGGAAAGGGTTTTGTTGTTATTCCCTCCGGGGCTTTCTTATGTGGCCTCTTTGTTTGCCTGTTTTTATTCAGGAATGATAGCTGTTCCAGCATATCCGCCAAGGCGTAATCGTAGCCTGGACCGTATTCACACCATTGTTGAAGATTCGGGCGCCACTGTCAGTATTATTTCCCGCCAGGTATTTAACGACATTGAAAGGAATTTTGCAGAAGATGAAGTACTGAATAAAATCCACTGGATTGTTTACGAAGATGTAGCTGATGAAAAAGAATCGGACTGGAAACCACAAGAAATTCTTCCTGGAGACATCGCTTTATTGCAATATACTTCTGGCTCAACCGGCCAGCCGAAAGGGGTGATGATTACCCAATTAAACCTATTGTACAATTCGGAATACATCCGCCAGACTTTTGATTTTGACAAAAACTCAGTGGGTGTAAACTGGCTGCCAATTTTCCATGATATGGGATTGATTGGTGGTGTGCTACAAGCTGCTTATCTTGGCGTATTAAATGTTGGAATGCCCCCAATGGCCTTTCTGAAAAATCCACTCAACTGGCTTAAAGCCATCGAAAAATATAAGGGTACAACGGGTGGCGGCCCTAATTTCAGTTTCGATTACTGCATTCAAAAAACTACTGAAGAGGAAAGGGCAGCACTCGATTTAAGCAGTATTAAAACTTTCTATTGTGGTGCCGAACCCGTTAGGAAACCCACCATGGAATCTTTTCCTGAAGCGTTTGAGAAAAGTGGAGTAAACCCTCATCAAATGTACCCTGTTTATGGCATGGCAGAAACCACGCTGATTGTAAGTGGTGGTTATCAGCATGAGGCACCAAAATATCTGAAGATAAATGCTACTGCATTACAAGAAAACAAAGTACTTCTTGCTGATGAAAAAAATGTAAAAACTATTGAACTTGTGGGATGTGGACATGCCTGGATGGAAACAGAAATCGAAATTGTTGATCCAAATACTTTCGACCGGGTTGAGAAAAACAGAGTAGGTGAAATTTGGGTTTCAGGACCCACTGTTGCCAAAGGTTACTGGAAAAATGAAGAAGAATCGGAGCGGACTTTCGGAGCAAAAATTAAAGATGAAAATGAAGGATCTTTCCTCCGAACCGGAGACCTTGGTTTCCTGCACGAAAATGAACTTTACATCACCGGAAGGTTAAAAGACCTGATTATTATCAGGGGAGTCAATTTTTATCCCAGCGACATAGAACTTACTGTTCAAAATTCAGAATCTTCACTAAAACAAAATAGCGGAGCAGCAATTCCTATTACAATAAATGGAGAAGAAAAGTTAGTAGTGGTGCAGGAACTGGAACGTATTGCAATGCGAAATGTTGATCACAACAAAATAATAAACAGCATTCGTGCAGCTATTTCCGAAGAACACGAATTGGATGTTTATGGCATTGTACTGATAAGGACCGGAAGTATCCCGATGACTTCGAGTGGGAAAATACAAAGGCGGTTGACAAAATACGGCTACCTCAACAACGAGTTGAATGTGGTTGCAGCCTGGAAACAGGAAGAAGCAAGCGAAACTGTTCAAACCAGGAAAACGGAAGAACCAACAATTGAAAACATCAAATCCTGGTTAACAAATTGGATAGTTCGCAATCAACATTTCCGAGCGGAAGAAATCGATGCGAATAAAAACATCATGTCCTACGGAATTGATTCACTGGCTGCCGTTACCCTTGAGTCAGAAATCAGTCAGCAGTTTGGCTTTCAGTGGCATGTTTCCTCTTTTATGCTTAATCCCACCATCAACAAATTGGCGGAGGAAGGAATGCAGATATATAGGGAGGAACAAGGGAAATAGCCCCGCTTCAAGCGTCCACAACTTGAAGTTGTAATATTGGGTAATATTGAATTTCAAGCGTGGACGCCTAAAACAGAATGGGCGTTGACGCCTGAAACAGGTAGCACTAAAACTCCTCTTCCTCTTCAAACTCACCAGTACCCTGGTTGTGCAAACGGTCGTATTTTTCGCAATCAAATTCAACAGAAAGATCTCTTAAAGGAGCATCAAAGTCGCCCATACTGATACCAAGCGAAGGATCGGCATAGACTTTCTTCATATAAATCGCCCAAATGGGTAATGCCATATTTGCACCCTGCCCCAGTTTGATTGTTCTGAAGTGGACAGAGCGGTCTTCGGCACCCACCCAAATACCAGTTGTGATATCTGGCGTAACACCCATAAACCAACCATCCGATTGATTTTGTGTAGTACCGGTTTTTCCTGCAATCGGATTATTAAAACCATACTTCCATTGTAAACGATTACCTGTACCACTTTCGACCACACCTTGCATGAGTTTGAGCATTTTGTAAGCAGTTACTTCATCCATGGCCTCATTTCTTTCGGGCACAAAACGATCAAGTAAATTTCCATTTTTGTCTTCAATGTGGGTTACAAAAATAGGCTCAACATAAACGCCTTTATTGGCATAAGTATTCATGGCACCAACCATCTCATAAAGCGATAGGTCGGGTGTGCCTAAGGCAATAGCCGGAACGTAAGGAATGTCAGAAACCACGCCCATATTGTGTGCCATCTTGGCCACCGATTGTGGCGAAAAGCGTTTAATCAAGAATGCAGAAATCCAGTTGTTGGAATTGGCCAATGCCCATTTCAATGTCACTTCTTCACCAAGGCGCTTGTCATCAGAATTTTTTGGTGACCAAAAAGTACCATCACCCAATTCAACACTATAAGAAATATTGGGTACTTTGTAACAGGGCGAAAACTCTCCCTCCTGCATGGCCAGCGTATAAAGAAATGGTTTAAATGTTGAACCCACCTGCCGTTTTCCCTGTTTTACATGGTCGAATTGAAAATAACGGTATTCATTTCCACCAACATAAGCACGTACAAATCCTGTATGTGTTTCCATCGACATCAGTCCCGTATGCAGGAAGAACTTATAATACCGAATTGAATCCATCGGTGTCATAATTGTATCAACAGGGCCGCTCCATTTAAAAACACGCATTGGAACAGGGGTGAGAAAGTTTTTCTTGATGGAATCTTTATCAGCACCGGCAAGTTTTAGTTTGCGGTATCTTTCGCTCCGTTTTACGGCTTGCTGCATGATTTTGTCAATCAGGCTTTCGATCTCTTCCGATTCTTCACCTTCATCATCTTCAAAAACAAAAGGTGCGTTTTTATAGCCTTCCCAATGCTTGTAAAAGTCGGGCTGGAGATCGTTTCCAAGGTGTTCTCTTACGGCTTCTTCGGCATATTTTTGCATACGCGAATCGATGGTAGTATAGATTTTTATACCGTCTTTGTAGAGGTTGTAAGGTTCGCCATCAGCTTTAAAATGTGTCTTGCACCATTTTTTCATGGTACCGCGCAAGTACTCCCTGAAGTAACGGGCAATTCCCTCGTTGTGGCCTTGCAGACTAAATTTTGAAACACCCAATGGCAACTGACTTATCGAATCATAAGCTTCAGATGTGATATACTCATACTTTTTCATCTGAAGCAAAACCAGGTTTCTTCTTTTCATCGATTGTTCCGGGTGCGAAATGGGGCTGTAACGACTGGGGGCATTAACCACACCTGCCATCAATGCTGCTTCCTGTATATTAAGCGAATCGGGTGATTTATCGAAAAAAGTAAGTGCTGCAGATTTTATCCCATAGGCATTGTGTCCGTAGAACACAGTGTTTAAGTACATGGCAATAATTTCCTGTTTCGAATAGGATCTTTCTAACTTAACAGCAGTAACCCATTCCTGGAATTTACGAAGTACCAATTGCGGTTTATTCAGATATCCCCTTGGAAATAAATTTTTTGCCAACTGTTGAGTCAGTGTGCTTCCACCACCCTTACTATTTCCGGTGGCCACACCGTAAGCAACTCTGAGCAAGGCCCTTTCGTCGATACCCGAATGCTCCTCGAAACGAATATCCTCGATGGCCATCAAGGCATTAATCAAATTGGGTGAAACTTCGCGGTAAGTGATGTTCGATCTGTTCTCGATAAAATAAGTGCCCAAAACAATTCCATCAGATGAATAAACCTCGGAAGCCAGGTTGCTATTAGGATTTTCTAATTCTTCGAAAGTAGGCATGGGGCCATACCATTCCTGTACCACTCCATAAAAGAAAAATACTACCAGAGCAATGAATGTTAGTACGATCAACCAGAACTTTACGAGATAGTTGAAAAGTTTTGACCTTGGTTTCTCTTTTGATTTATTTTCTTTACTAGGCATGTTTAAAATCAATTTATGTTAGTCGCTTTACTGATTTGCAAACCTATATCGTGTATACCTTCAAGCGTATCGACACGCATGGCCTGTTGCATAAAAAACACATAATTTCCGCTTAATGGAAATCGCAAGCCTTTTTTCAGTAAAATATTATTTTCTTTCAGGTTGCTCCAACCTTTTCCCAACCACCGTCCTTTATTGTCTGCCAGCACAATTTCAATGGTATCGCGGCTTATGTTTCCATTGGGAAAGCGTGTCATTAAAAACAGGTACAAATTACTGTAACGATAGTCAGTAGTATTACGAAGGTTCAGATAAAAATCGTAATTGGCAAGACTGTCTGAAATTATTACATTAAAACTTACAAGGGCATCTTTATCCCATTTTGTATCCTTTAGGCTTACATTCTCATTGTAAATGCTATTGAGATTGCAACTACTACAAGTGATTAGGAAAACCAATAGCAAGAGCAGTGTTGGAATTGTTTGTCGGGGCATTTTCCAGGGTTTGAATATAAAATGCAAAAAATGAAAAAATATTGTATGATTTGAGGTTTACTGTTCGAATTCGTTTCTTTTTAAATAAAGATGGCAAAATCGTTTTCGGCCTCCTTTTCTACATTAGCCTTTTGCTCTTTATGTTGAGCAAATTTTTCCAGCTCTGCAGGTATTTTTCCGTTTTTATTTAGTTTGATGATTTCCTTTACTTTATTAACCGGAATGGCCATCATATTATTGGAATCATCTGCATAGGCATACCACATGATACGTTTATTGACATCTGTTTTCTGATGAAAAGCCTGCCCCTTTTTTGTTTTCAATCTGAGCCTGGTATCAGGAAAATCTTTTTGTGCATCAATATAAGATTCCAATTCGTAATTAAGACAGCACTTAAGTTTACCACATTGTCCTGCAAGCTTTTGTGGATTTAGGGAAAGATTCTGTACCCTTGCCGAATTGGTTGAAACGCTATGGAAACTACTCATCCAGGATGAGCAACACAATTCGCGGCCACAAGAACCAATACCACCTAGTTTAGCAGCTTCTTGCCGAACCCCGATTTGGCGCATTTCAATCCTGATCCTAAAAGCCTCGGCCAGTTTTTTAATCAACTCCCTGAAGTCGACACGCTCGCTTGCCGTATAATAAAAAATGGCTTTTGTTCGGTCGCCCTGATACTCTACATCATTTATTTTCATTTCCAGTCCGAGGTCCATGGCAATGACACGGGTTTTTTTCAAAGTAGTATCCTCGGCAGCAAGTGCGTCCAGCCATTTTTCAACATCTACCGGACGGGCGTGCCTGAAAACACGCTTTAACTCCCTCTTTTCAGGGTCAACATGCTTACGTTTCATTTGCAGTCGCACGGCATCACCGCTTAATGAAACGATGCCAATATCGTGGCCGGGTGAAGCTTCAATCGCTACCAATTCCCCATCTTTTAAGGTGATTTCTTCGGGATAACTAAAAAAGTCTTTGCGCCCGTTCTTGAACCTGATCTCGGCAATACGTGTTTGCTTGCTTTCGGTTTCCTGGTAATTTTCCAGCCAATTATAAGATGATAACTTACAACATTTTTGCTGGTTTACTTTTAGGTGAAACTTATCCGTATTTTGAACGACACAGCAACCCCGTGCCGAGGAAATATATTTGTTTTTTATTGTATCTTCAATTTGTCCTTCCATCTTCTCTATCTTTCATATAATTAAGATGCAAAGGTAGAAAAATTGGAGATTGGTTTATTAGAATAAGCCCTACCTTGATCCTGATAGCTATCGGGAGGGAAATTGATAAAGGACATCTATTTAACAATCTGTTTTTTACCTGCTGCAAGTAAATCAATTAGTTTGAAACTAAGATCACTAAACATAATACCGGGATGGGCATTCCGCTCGATGTGGTAAATAGCTTCATTAAATAGTTTGTAAATTTCTAATTGATTGGCCGCATTAAAAAAAGGAGCAAGCTTTATTGAAAAATCCAATTCTTCTCCTGCTTTTTTCAAAGTATTTTCATGACCCTGATTGAGCATAATACTGCTGTGAATAATCTCAAGTCCATATTGGAGAAATCTTTTTTGTTTCTCCCTTCCCAGCCTGGCCAATTCGCCATTGAATTTATTCAACTCAACATAATCCTTTGGGCGAAAACAATAACGAAACCATTGCCGGAGCTGGATAAAATTGGATTGGATTTCCTCTGAATTCTCCAATAAATTGATCGCCTGATTCCAATTGCCTTTTGCAAGCATAGCAAGTTGTGCAGCCTGGTTTTCGCCCATTTGCTTTTGTCGAATTAATTCTGTAGCAATTTCTTTGTCTTTTAAGGGATGAATATTGACAATCTGCGCCCTGGAACGAACGGTTGTCAACAATAATTCATAACGCTCGGCTATTAAAAAGATGAGCGTTTTGGCAGGTGGTTCTTCCAAAGTTTTGAGCAGCTTGTTTGAAGCTGCTTCGTTCATTCTTTCTGCCATCCAAAAAATGACAATTTTATATTTTGCTTCAAAAGATTTGAAAGCAATTTTTCCAATGAGTTCGTTTGCATCGTCTTTTCTAATGTATCCTTGCTTGTTCCCAACTTTTAAAAAATTGTACCATTCACTTTGTGTGGCATAGGCATTGTTTTCTTCCAAGTATGTTCGCCACTCATTCATAAGAAGCGAAGATTTGGGATCTTTTTTTACCGAATCGGTAGTGGTAGTAGGAAAATAAAAGTAGAGGTCGGGATGAGCTAGTTTTTGGAATTTAACACAGGATGGGCATATGCCACAACTATCGGTTTCTGAGCGGTTCGGGCAGTTAATAAATTGTCCAAATGCGATGGCCAGTGCCAGTGAACCGCTTCCTTCAGCACCCAAAAACAACTGGCTGTGTGCCACCCGGTTCTCACGGATACTGGTCAGTAACCTGGTTTTTATTTTTTCCTGACCTATAATGGATTTGAATTGCATGGGGTTGGTTTAAATTGGTTTTACTTCATGCTTTGTAAACCCAAAAACCTCAATTACTTCTTTCTCTTTATTGATTCTGAAAACAACAACATAGCCTTTAAAAACCAAATCTCGTATTTCTTTGTCATTAAAATATATAGATTTCCGGTTTTGATAGGGCATATTTGAGATTTCGTTCATTCTTGAAATAATCTCATTTTTGAATTTCCGGGCTGCGGCAGGTTTGTCTCTGGCAATGTAAGTAATTTGTTTATTCAGTTTATCTCTGAACCGTTTTGTAATCTTAACCTTCATACTTTTGAATTGTATCTTCCAACTCAGCATCAAGTTGGTTGAGACTAATAAACTCGGCATTGCCTTGTTCAATACTCACCAATTCATTTTGAAGATAATTCTGAACTGAAAGGAATTCCTGGTCTTCATTGATAATTTGAAGTTCTTCTTTATTAAACTTGCTCAGAAACTGCATTAGATGTTTGTAAGCACTGTTGTTTACCTGAAGTCTGATAGTCTGCATAGCTTCTATTTTCTACAAAAATAATCTAAATAATTCACAGCTTTGAAATGTGACGGTAGTTTCTGTATTTTAAGAAAAAACGGGCGTCAACTTCCCCAGTCGACACCCGTCACTAACAAACACAACTATGAAAATTTTTTTAAGACACTTTTGCCACAAAGAACTCCCTGTTCATCCTTGCGATATTTGTTACCGAAATTTCCTTCGGACAAACGGCTTCGCAAGCATAGGTATTGGTACAGTTTCCAAATCCAATATCGTCCATAACAGCAACCATACTTTCAACCCGTCTTTTGGCTTCTATTTTACCTTGTGGTAATAGGGCAAATTGCGAAACCTTAGCCGAAACAAACAACATAGCCGAAGCATTTTTACAGGCTGCAACGCAAGCGCCACAACCAATACAAGATGCTGCATCCATGGCCAGGTCTGCATTTTCCTTTTTAATGGGGATGTCATTGGCATCGGGAACGCCACCGGTATTAATAGAAACGTAACCCCCTGCCTGGATAATGTCGTCAAAAGCAGAACGGTCAACCATCAGGTCTTTGATTACTGGAAATGGTTTCGCCCGCCAGGGTTCAATCACCACCGTTTCGCCATCTTTAAACTTGCGCATATGCAATTGGCAAGTGGTAATGGCCGAATCAGGGCCATGAGGATTCCCATTGATGTACAAGCTACACATCCCACAAATACCTTCGCGGCAATCGTGGTCGAATGCTACCGGTTCTTCACCTTTGGCTACCAGTTCTTCGTTAAGGATATCCATCATTTCCAAAAATGAGGCATCGGCAGATATATTCTTGACAGGATATTCAACAAATTTACCTTTTGTGCCTGGGCCTTGTTGTCGCCATATTTTTAGTTTCAGATCCATTGTTCTTTATTTTAAGCTGTTTTATAATTCCGTTGTTTTACCTCGATGTTTTCGTAAACCAGTGGTTCTTTGTGCAGTTTGGCTGGCTCATCATCTCCCATATATTCCCATGCGGAAACATGTGTGAAATTTTTGTCATCGCGCAGGGCTTCACCTTCTTCGGTTTGGTATTCTAAACGGAAGTGACCGCCTGAGGATTCGTTTCTGGTCAAAGCATCGAGTGCCATCAGTTCGCCTTGCTCAAGGAAATCGGCAACACGTAGTGCTTTTTCCAATTCCACATTCATTCCGGTTTTTTCGCCGGGAACTTTTACCCTTTGCCAAAACTCTTTGCGTAGTTCCTGAATTTCTTTTATGGCTTTTTCCAAACCTTCTTTGTTACGTGCCATTCCAACATTATCCCACATGATATGACCAAGACGGCGGTGGAAAGAGTCAACTGTTTCATCTCCCTTAACAGCGAATAATTTGTCAATCCGTGCCTGAACTTCTTTTTCGGTTTGTTCAAATTCAGTACCATCGGTTTTAAAATGAGGGACTGTAATTTGGTCAGCAAGATAATTCTGCATAGTGTATGGAAGCACAAAATAACCGTCAGACAAACCCTGCATCAATGCCGAAGCACCCAAACGGTTGGCACCGTGATCAGAAAAATTGGCTTCGCCACCAACAAACAATCCGGGGATGGTACTTTGTAGTTCGTAATCGACCCAGGTTCCGCCCATAGTGTAATGGATGGCAGGGTAAATCATCATCGGTGTGCCATAAGGATTTTCGTCAACAATCTTTTCGTACATCTGGAAAAGGTTGCCGTAACGTGCTTCAATCACATTTCTACCGAGCCTTTTAATCGCATCTTCAAAATCGAGGTAAACGGCAAGGCCTGTATTTCCCACACCGTGACCGGCATCGCAACGCTCTTTGGCTGCCCGTGATGCAACGTCCCTCGGAACAAGATTTCCGAAAGCCGGATATCTTCTTTCGAGATAATAATCGCGATCTTCTTCTGCAATCTCAGTGGGCTTCAATTCTCCTTTTTGGATTTTCTGGGCATCTTCTTTCTTTTTGGGAACCCATATTCTTCCATCGTTCCGTAGGCTTTCACTCATCAAAGTCAGTTTCGACTGATAAGCACCATGCACCGGAATACAGGTTGGGTGGATTTGCACAAAACTTGGATTGGCAAAATAGGCGCCTCTTTTATAAGCCCGCCATGCAGCTCCACCATTGGATGTCATTGCGTTTGTTGACAGGAAGAAAACATTTCCGTAACCACCAGTTCCCAATAAAACGGCATGTGCTCCGTGTCTTTCCAGTTCACCTGTTACGAGATTTCGAACGATAATCCCCCGTGCTTTGCCATCAATTTTTACAATATCAAGCACCTCACGACGGGTAAACAATTCTACTGAACCTTTCTTAATTTCTTTACTTAATGCACTGTAAGCACCCAATAACAATTGCTGACCAGTTTGTCCCCGTGCATAAAATGTGCGCGAAACCAGCGCACCTCCAAATGAGCGGTTATCTAACAGTCCGCCATATTCACGGGCAAAAGGAACACCCTGTGCCACGCATTGGTCGATGATGTTGTTACTGACTTCGGCAAGCCGGTAAACATTGGCTTCGCGGGCACGGTAATCACCACCTTTCACGGTATCGTAAAACAAGCGGTAAACACTATCACCATCGTTGGGGTAATTCTTCGCAGCATTTATCCCGCCTTGTGCGGCAATACTGTGCGCACGACGGGGACTGTCCTGAATACAAAATACTTTCACATTAAAACCGAGTTCGCCAAGACTTGCAGCAGCAGCACCACCTACAAGGCCGGTGCCAACTACAATCACGTCAACTTTACGTTTGTTGGCCGGGTTAACCAAATTTTGATGTGCCTTATAATTTGTCCATTTTTCGGCTATGGGGCCTTTTGGAACTTTTGAATCTAATTTAGCCATGTCTCAATTTCTTATGTAAAATGAATAACCAAAGGAATAATGATGTAGCCCGCTGTAATAACAATGGCGAAAAAATGGCCAAAGCCTTTAATAAAAGGGGTATATTTTAGATGACTGAGTCCCAACGACTGGAAAGCCGATTGGAAAGCATGGTCGAGGTGAAAACCCATAATTAGCAGTAGAACAACGTAAAAGATAACGTAGCCTGTACTTTTAAACAAGTTTACAACCAGCAGCCCCATGTCTTCCATGTGGCCAGCACCTTCGTGGTGAAACTCCGGAACTGCTCCCTGCATTTTCAGCACAAAGAAGTTGCCAAGGTGAATCACCAGGAAAATGAAAATGATAATTCCTGTATAAATCATATACCTCGAAAAGATTGAATCTTCGGACGTACCTGAAATTTTATAGCCTTTGGGTCGTGCCATCCAGTTTTGGATTTGCAGAATTACCCCAAGGATAATGTGTACAATAAAGCCGCCAAACAATACCCATTGAAAAATTTGAATTGCCGGATTGGTTCCCATAAAATGGGCTGCAATATTGAATAACTCCCTGCTGGGATCGAACAATAACAACAGGTTAATGCCTAAGTGCACTACCAAAAATGTCATCAGGAACAAACCGAACAACGACATCCATATTTTTTTGGTAATGGACGAATAAGAAAATGTACCACTCATAGTTTTTGGATTTTATCTGGAATGAATCAAATGTGTTAAATTTGCGATAAGAAAGCAACAAATATATAGAAGTATTAAATGTGAAATTTGCTGTTTCTCTATTTATAATAATTTTATTTAAGCGTTCGGATGCAAGTATGTTAAAAGTCAAAATTAGGGAAATTATCATAGAAGAGAACCCACCCCCAGCCCCTCCCAGGAGGGGAGTTGGATTCTCATTCCATCATAGATCCAAGAACATATAACTGCTTATTCTAACAAATGAACAGAAAAAATTACAACATTCTCAAATCCATTCCCCTCCTTGGAGGGGTTAGGGGTGGGTATAAAAACAATGAAAAGAAAAATACTTCCATATAATCCTAAACTCAAATCTCTTGCAAAGGCCCTTCGCCAAAACATGACTTTTGCGGAAGTACTCCTTTGGAATGAGCTCAAACAAAAGAAGATTTACGGATACGATTTTGACCGTCAGCGCCCTATTAATAATTATATTGTTGATTTTTATTGTAAAGATTTAATGCTCGCCATTGAAGTTGACGGAATCAGTCATTACTCTGAAGAAGCATTCAATGCTGACAACAAAAGGCAAAGTAGAATTGAAACTTTTGGTGTAAAGTTTTTGCGTTTTGACGATGAAGAAGTAAGAAAAGATATGCCCAATGTGTTACGCAGTATTGAGGGCTGGATTTTAGATTGGGAAGAAGCAAATCCTGAGAAAATATATCCCGGAAGAGAACCCACCCCCAGCCCCTCCGAGGAGGGGAGTTAGGTTTTCATTCCATCTTAGATGCAAGAACATATAGCTGATTATTTTAACAAATGAACAGAAAAATTTACAACATTCTCAAATCCATTTCCCTCCTAGGAGGGGTTAGGGGTGGGTTTTGAAAATTGTTGTTTAACAGAAACCCATATTCATGTAAAATATCCTTTTATGAGACATTTACCCATTGCCCCATCCGTCTTTAAAAACAATCGTGAACGGTTTATTAAACTACTTCCGAAAAATGCGGTTGCCATATTCCATTCAAACGATCAGATGCCCCGCAACGGCGACCAGTATTTTCCATTTCGACAGCAATCCGATTTTTTCTACCTGACCGGGATTGATCAGGAAAAAAGTATTTTGCTGCTGGCACCCGATTGTCCCAACAAAAACCTCAGAGAGGTTCTTTTTACAATCGAAACCAATGAAACAATCGCCATTTGGGAAGGACATAAATACAGTAAAGAAGAAGCCAGGGAAATTTCAGGAATCGATAAAATTCAATGGCTGGCTGGATTTGAAATAGCCCTCAGGGAAGTCCTGACTGAAGCAAACGAAGTATTCCTGAACAGCAACGAATATCCGAAGTTCACACCCGATGTAAAAGACCGCAATTTTCGACTGGGAGAAAAAATGAAAGCGGATTACCCTTTACACAATTATCATCGCTCTGCACCATTACTGGCAAAGTTGCGGATGCAGAAATCCACGGAGGAAATCGAACTCCTGCAAACGGCCTGCAATTTGACTGAGAAAGCTTTTCGTAAAATCCTCGGAATGCAACTAAGCGACAAACATGAATTTGAAATTGAAGCCACCATCGACTACACATTTAAAACCGGGCGTGCCAACGGACACGGTTATCCGCCCATCATTGCTTCCGGGAAAAATTCCTGCGTTTTGCATTACGTTGACAACAACGAAAAACTGAAAGCCAGTGATTTGCTTCTGATGGATTTTGGTGCCGAATATGCTAATTACTCAGCTGACATGAGCCGCACCATTCCTGTAAACGGAAAATTTACAGACCGTCAGAAGGACTGCTACAATGCCGTTTTGCGTGTTTTTAAAGGAGCAAAGAAATTGTATGTTCCGGGAAATTCCATCGATTTGGTGAATGAAGAAGTCAATAAAATGATGGAGCAGGAAATTCTTAAACTGGGACTGATTACCAAAGAAGATGTAAAAAATCAGGACCCGGAAAACCCGGCTTTCAAAAAATACTTTATGCATGGAACTGCCCATTTCCTCGGATTGGATGTACACGATGTGGGAAGCAAGCACGAGAAATTCAAAGCCGGCATGGTACTCACCTGCGAACCGGGAATTTACATCCGCGAAGAAAACATTGGTATCCGCATTGAAAACGACATTTTAATTACAGAAAACGGTCCTGTCGATTTAATGGAAAATATTCCAATTGAGGTTGAGGAGATTGAGAAATTGATGGGAAAAAGGAATGGAGACTAGGGAATTCCAGAAATAGTGCCTGGATTGATTTTTTAAATTGTGTACTTTTGTAGATACTGTTACTTGATTACTATAATAAATGAAAGAAACCAAAACACTACATCTTCCTATTCTTGTTGAGCAAGATGAAGATAATATTTATATTGTGAGTTGCCCGGTATTTAAGGGCTGTCATTCCTATGGAGAAACTATTGATGAGGCCTTGGACAATATCAAAGAGGTTGTAGAAATGTGTCTTGAAGAAGAAAAAAGTGATGAGATGAATCGCTTTATTGGTTTTCGTGAAATGCAGATATCTTTAAGACCATCCATCGTCTAAATTTATTTTCATGCCACCTTTGCCCGTTATTTCCGGTAAATCATTTATAAAATTCTTACAATCAATTGGTTTTGTTATAGTACGGATAAATGGTTCTCACCACCGGCTAAAAAATTCGGATGGACGTGTTACAACAGTTCCATTGCATAAAAACAGAGAATTGCCCAAAGGCTTATTGAGAAAAATAATTCGTGAAGACTTGGAAATGAGCCTCGAACAATTTGTTGAACTTTGGGAGGAAA
>QMPA01000035.1 GCA_003650365.1 Bacteroidota bacterium
GTAATTGTGAAAAGAACAGAGATCAAAGATGTATTGAAATGTGACGATTTTGGAAGTCAGGTTAATGTAAAAGGCTGGGTGCGCACCAAGCGCGGCAGTAAAAATGTGAGTTTCATTGCGCTGAATGATGGATCGACCATTAAAAATGTACAGGTTGTTGTTGATCATTTAGTAATAGGTAAATCAATGTTTGGTGTTCCGAAAAGCACTAAAGTATTAGGATCTAAAGATTTTGCCCAAATAAACGAACTATTAGGAAATATTAATACTGGTACTGCTCTGTCAGTTACTGGTGATTTAGTGGAGTCTCCGGGTGGGCATCAAAAAGTGGAAGTTTATCCAACCAACATTGAAATATTGGGTATGGCCGATCCCAAAGACTACCCCCTTCAGCCCAAAAAACATTCGTTGGAATTCCTGCGCGAAAAGGCACACTTGCGTTATCGCACCAATACATTCAGCGCCATTGCACGCATTCGGCATGCAATGATTTTTGCCATCCACAAATTCTTTAACGACAAGGGTTTTTATAATATCCACTCGCCCATTATCACCGGATCGGATGCGGAAGGTGCCGGGGAAATGTTCCAGGTAACCACAATGGATTTGAACCAAATTCCCAAAGGTGAAGATGGCAATGTAAATTTTCAATCCGACTTTTTTGGCAAAGCCACTAACCTCACAGTTTCAGGCCAGTTGGAAGCTGAATTGGCAGCATTGGCCCTTTCCAAAGTTTATACTTTCGGTCCTACTTTCCGTGCCGAAAATTCCAATACCACCCGCCACCTGGCAGAGTTCTGGATGATTGAACCCGAAGTGGCTTTTTGCGATATTAACGATGATATGGATTTGGCAGAAGATATGCTGAAATATGTCATCCGCTATGCGCTGGATAATTGTAAAGATGACCTGGAATTTCTGAGCAAACGCCTGCATGACGAAGAAAAAAACAAGAAGGCAGACGAACGTTCGATGGAATTGATTGAGAAACTGAACTTTGTTTTAGACGATGATTTCGTGCGGATTACTTATACCGAGGCCATCCAAATTCTGCGTAATTCCAAACCCAATAAAAAGAAGCGATTTCAATACATTATCGAAGGCTGGGGCGCCGACCTGCAATCGGAACACGAGCGTTACCTCGTTGAGAAACATTTTAAGAAACCGGTCATTCTAACCGATTATCCCAGAGAAATCAAAGCTTTCTATATGAAACAAAACGACGATGGAAAAACTGTCCGTGCAATGGATGTTTTGTTTCCTCAGATTGGTGAAATCATTGGAGGTTCGCAACGCGAAGAAGACTACGAAAAACTGGCCAAACGAATGGAAGAAATGGAGATTCCTGAAGAATCGATGTGGTGGTATTTGGAAACCAGAAAATTTGGAACCGTCCCTCATGCCGGTTTCGGATTGGGTTTTGAGCGTCTGATATTATTCCTCACCGGAATGGGCAACATCCGTGATGTAATTCCTTTTCCACGCACACCACTAAATTGCGAGTTTTAGAATTTTAAAATTGAAACACAAAAGCTTATGAAAATTGTCGATAAAAACAATAAAGTTTCAATAGGCGAAATCAAGTCGATGTCAGAAAACATGTTCAGTGATTTGGTAAAAGCGGTAGTAGATATTTAAAAAGAAATTATGGTTATTGATGCGGAACTTCATGCTGACCAGGAAAAGGTTCTGCTGGAAAATGATTCCCGGCAGGAAAACCTTTGGGGAATTAATCTCTATCCTGATGATTTTCAAGATGAAGATTTTATTGAGTTTGATTCAATGATTAACCTGCGCCCTTCCTGGGGAAACCGTAGCAGAGGTGTTGATGATGAAAATATTCAGCAAAAAATCATTGAAATTGTGAACAAATTTGTGATCTGATATTTATGACGCCTAATTTTTATCATAAGAATCTATCATTGGGTAGTTGGCAACAATTAAGCTTCCCAGAACAGATGGCAAATATTGGAAGCGAAGTTGAACGGGCAATAAAATGGAAAAACAAGAACAAACAAGAACGTAGCCAATTGGCGTTTTTTCGCTCACTGGAACTCATGGATTTTACCATTGCCGACAACAATAATATGAACCGCCTTGGAGAATTGTGCAGACTTAGAGAGGTCCTGGTGGATTACTTTTTTGCCGACAATCAATATAAATCTACTGATATTTTATGGCAAAAATATTTTAGGGCATTTACCTGGCAAGCAAATTTATTGGCCGGAAGATAATCCCAAATCAAAATTTATACGATAAATAAATCCCTGCATTGCCCTGAATACTGATGGGGGCAAAGGAAAACTTGTCGGTACTTTTTTTCTTTTTGTGCAAAAAAGGCACCAGCCAGCCGGTAAATGCACCGATGGCATAGCCCGCAATTACATCCGTGGGAAAGTGTTTTCCGGCGCCGACCCTTAAATAAGCCGTTACGGCAGGGTAAACTACAGCCAATGACCAAATGGTTATTTTGTATCCCGTTTTCATATCGGGATGGTAATCGGTTAAAACAGTCGCGACAAAAAACGTCATAGCCGCAGTAGTAGAAGTATGCCCTGAATAAAAGGACTCTTTACTGTCGTCACCAGTACGCACATCCATTGGTGCATCGGGATTGTAAACATAGGGCCTCGCACGGTTGGTCAGATTTTTTACGGTATTCATCATCCCATAATTGATGCTCAGCACTTCCCAACTCATCAGGGCCAGCCAACCAAAATCATGTCGTGTTGATTTATTACTAAGAAACAACAGCGGTGAAAGCACCGATCCGACAAGCAACACATCACTGGCAGTGGACAGTCCGGGCGACCAATTGTAAGTTGCACTACGGTCGAAAGCATTGATATCATTCCGGTTCAGTTTTGATAATTCCTGAGGAGTATAAGGTTTTACATCATTGGTTTTATCAAACACAATTCCAATAGTAACCAATCCGACAGAAGTTGCGATATAAGGAATTTCATGTTTCCAACCATAATTGTATGGCCTTGTGGCAGTGTGCTGATTATTTTTGCAAAGCCAGCAGTTCATTGCCCTTAGGCTATCTTGTGCTTGTAGAGAAGTAAAAGCGAAAAATAACAGGAAAACAGGCATTAACTTTTTTATACGCATCGAATAAGCTATTTCAAGAAAAAAGTTTACTTTGATTCTCCCCGTGCCTTGGTAAAACACTGCCGGCATAAAGGTTCGTATGCTTCAGTTTCACCAATTACAACCAGATTATCATCCTTAATAGTACGGTGTGAATAATTGGCTAGGTTGCCGCATCGCATACAAATGGCATGCACTTTTGTAACATATTCGGCGGATGCCAACAATTGTGGAATCGGGCCAAAAGGTTTGCCAAGGTAATCCATATCGAGACCGGCAACAATCACACGCTTGCCTTGTTTTGCCAATTCGTTGCAAACATTCACCAACTCAGGTCCAAAAAACTGGGCTTCGTCAATACCCACAACTTCAAAATCTTCAGCATAAAAAAGAATTTGCATGGCATTTTCAACCGGCGTGGAAGCAGATTTACTGGCATCATGCGAAACTACATCTTCCTTGTCGTAACGGGTATCAACAGCAGGTTTGAACACTTCAACCTTTTGTTTGGCAATGCGTGCACGGTTCAAACGCCGGATGAGCTCCTCCGTTTTTCCCGAAAACATCGAGCCGCAAACTACCTCAATCCATCCCGACCTTGTTCCTCCGTTATTGTCTTTTTCCAGAAACATCTTCTAATTGATATTCTTCCTACTTTTGGTTGAGCAAAATTAAGGAATTTTTAGCATGAAAAAAGAGAAAATCATCTTGCAGCTTAGTGTAGAAATCGACACTTTAAAAGCGCATATTCAACGATTGAAAAGGGATAATTACAAATTGCACCAATTGGATGTAGAATTGTTGCAACAGAAAACAAGACAATTGTATGACATGCTTTTTGAACTGGAAGGAGCAGTAGAGACGCAAAGCATTGCGTCTCCACATTCAAAAAGCATTGCGTCTCCACCTACAAATTCAATAGCTGATGAAGTAAAGGAAACCATTCTTCCCAAAGAGGAAGTTACTGAAAAGCCAGAAGCTAAAGTAACAGCACCTCCTGCTTTTGCCGAAAATCCAGAAGAGAAAATTGCAGAAAAAGAAATTGAAGAAGTTGTTGAAGAGGAAGCCAATAAGATTGAAATTGTTTTAGACATAAAAAACCCCAAGGAAATAATTGAAGAGCTGCAGCCAACACCTGAACCCATAAAAGAAGAAACACCAACAAAAATTGAAACCGTAAAACAGGAAGATACAAAATCGAACTTCGACCTTTTTTCGGAAAGTGGTAGTGCTACGGTAAGCGACAAATTTACGGGCAGCGACAAACAGAGCCTGGCAGACAAAATGCAGGAAAGCCGTGTGAACGACCTGAGACAATCCATCGGAATCAATGAAAAATTCCTGTTCATTAATGAACTATTTAATGGCGATATGGGCCGTTATAACAAAGCAATTGACGAATTGAATGAACTAAAAACACTGAAAGGAGCAGAAATATTTTTATTAGAATTGAAAGTTCAAAACCAATGGGATAGCGAACTGGATGCCTTTCTAAAACTAAAGGACCTGACGGAAAGGAAATTCAAATGAGCAAGGCCAAAGACCAGGGGTCATCGTTTTTACTGTTCAATCATTTGCTCAAAAAGCAGTTGCTGATTGTATTGGGAATTTTACTGCTGACGGCACAAGTTCGGTCACAGAATCTCAACTACACCCGAACAGTTCACAAAAAACTAACAAGTAAATCCTTTCATGGAAGGGGTTATGTAAAGAACGGTGATGGAAAGGCTGCTGCATTTATTGCAAGTCAATTTTCAAAAAACAGGCTTCAAGCATTTAATGATGACTATTTTCAACAATATAGTTTTCCGGTCAATACTTTTCCGGGAAAAATTATACTCAGCATTGATGGCGTGAAACTTATTCCTGGTGAAGATTTTGTGATCAGCAGTTCAGCACCTTCGGTTGATGGTACTTTCGATCTTCATTTTTTACCCGATACAATTAACAATGCCGAATCACTTCTTGCCTTTCTTAAATTGACAAATCTCCAAAATCTGTTTTTAGTTGTTGAAGGTGATTTCAGAAAGCTGTATGGAAAGACGATTCCCAGCATAAAAGGCATTATTCTGCTAACAGAAAAAACACCTTACTGGCATGTTTCCAATAGTGGACAGGTGGACAGCACAATTTGGTTGAAGATAAAAAAAGACCGCTTGCCTACAGATGCCTCGACTATCAGCCTGAAGGCGGAAAATGTTTTCATCCCTAACTATCCAACTCAAAATGTAATTGCTTTCATTAAAGGAAAAAAGAAGCCTGAACACTTTGTCGTTTTTTCGGCACATTACGATCATTTGGGAATGATGGGCAATAAAACCATTTATCCCGGTGCCAACGACAACGGTAGTGGAACAGCCATGTTACTCGACCTTGCCAGGCATTATTCCCAAGCCGAAAACCAACCCGATTATTCCATCGCCTTTCTGGCATTTAGTGGTGAGGAAAGGGGATTGATGGGCTCCACATTTTATGCTGAGAACCCACTTTTTCCACTCGATCAAATTGAGCTTTTGGTCAACCTTGATATGGTGGGAACAGGTAGTGAAGGCATAACGATTGTGAATTCAACAGTTTTTCCTGATTTGTTCAATCGATTTGTTACACTTAACAAAAAAGGAAATTACCTGAAAGAGGTAAAACAAAGGGGCGAATCCTGCAATAGCGACCATTGCCCATTTTATCAGAAAAGTGTACAATCTATTTTTATTTACACCCGTGGCAAAGAACATTTGCATTACCACACGCCCTTGGATAATGCCAATGATTTTCCTTTCACAGCCTACAATGGTTTGTTTAAACTATTAACAGCTGTTGTTGAAGAAACAGAAAAACAATAAAAAGATGTCAAAACTTTTTCTCGTCCCTACCCCCATTGGCAATCTCGAAGACATGACTTTGAGGGCTATCAGAATACTGAAAGAAGTGGATGTTGTATTGGCTGAAGATACACGCACGAGCGGAAAGCTTTTGAAACATTTTGAGATTCAGACAAGGATGCAGGCTTATCATATGTTTAACGAACATCAGCTGGTGAAAGGTATTATAAACCGAATTTCCGGCGGCGAAACCATGGCCCTCATTAGCGATGCCGGTACGCCAGCTATTTCTGATCCTGGTTTTTTATTGGTGAGAGAATGCATCAAAAACAATATTGAAGTTGAATGCCTTCCCGGTGCTACGGCTTTTGTTCCGGCATTAGTCAATTCAGGCTTACCATCCGATAAGTTTTTCTTTGAAGGATTTCTTCCCCACAAAAAGGGAAGGCAAACACGCTTGAAAGAACTTTCACAAATGCCTTATACTATTGTCTTTTATGAATCACCTCATCGTTTGCTCAAAACCCTTACTCAATTAATCGAACATTTTGGTGCCGACCGTCCAGCATCAGTTTCCCGCGAACTCAGCAAACTGCATGAAGAAAATGCAAGGGGAACCCTTGAAGAATTGCTTCATCATTATCAATCTAAAACTGTAAAAGGAGAAATTGTTTTGGTTGTAGGGCAGGGCTAGATTCTTCAATCAAATTGCCTCATTTCAAATCTTGAATTAGTATTTTGGTATTTCCTGAGCAAGACACTCACTCAGGGGATTCCAGCCTGCGGCAGGCAGGTCTCCCTCTGGTTGAAATGAACATGCTGTGTCCGCCAGCGTACAGCGGTGTGCGATTTACTCACATTTTGACAGCAAATAAAAAGAGGCTAAAATATTCTTTAATTACTGTTTATCTGTCGCTTACAACTTTTGGCACAGCATTTGATAATGGATTACCAAACAATGAGTAATTAAAAAACAAAAAAATGAAAACTATAAAATCAATTTCCATTCTGCTCGGCACTTTTGCCCTTTTATTCTCACTGAATCTTAACGCGACTGCAGAAACTTTTTGCTTTGAAGAAGAGGCCTACATTAACGACATTCCTTTTAATACAGGCTGTGTTACAGCCGAATACCTTTACGAGAAAGCAATAAATGAAGAGTACAACTTCGAAGAAGAATCCTACATCAGCGATATTCCTTTCGATACCGAATGTGTGACTGTACACTGCCGCTACCAGAAAGCAATAAACATTCCTTTTAATTTTGAAGAAGAATCTTATATCGACGATATTCCATTTAATACATATGCAATGTTGAACATTAAGAAATGTTCTTCGCTTGCTTCAAGAAATTAAGACGTACAATTTGGTTAATTGTAATTTATTCATAATGATAAGTCCCGGTTTAAGCCGGGATTTTTTTTGCTCTGTTTCCACCGGAAACGAGAAATTAATTGTAACGAAATAGGATTCTCATAACTTATCAGCATTTTGAAAAGCAACAATAAAGATTTATAATATTTTCTTGAGATAGAAAATACTTTATTGATTTATGTCTTTAAAAAACCCAACCAACCCTCCCCCGAGGAGAGGGAGCGGAGATTGCTCGCAAACTTTGTGAGCAACGGAAGTCCTCCCCTTGGGGGAGGATTTCGGTGTGGTAATTGACACTGATTAGTAACAGATTTTCGTATTTCGAAAAAAAATTCTCTACTCACCGACAAAGCGCCACCTCTCACCTATTTACTATTTACCTGGGCGCATTTTGACCCTATTTTTGCATCATAAACATTAAACAAAAAAAACTTAATCCCATGAAAACTCTAAAAAAAATCACCGCCCTACTTACTATTCTGGCAATTATTTTTACTGTAAACCTGAGTGCTTCCAATATTAATTTTGCAGACGAAGCCTACATCAATGACATCCCCTTCGACACCAAAGAAGTGTATAATAAAATAATGAATGAACGAAATCCGGTTCAATTTGATTTTGAAGAAGAAGCCTATATTGATGACATTCCTTTCGATACAAAATGTGTTACTATTCAATGCTTTTACCAAAGAGCCATAAATGTTGACTTTAGTTTTGATGAAGAAACTTATATTAATGACATCCCTTTCAATACCCATCAAAATGTGCTTCAAATAGCATACCGAACAGCAATTGAAGAAGTGTATAACTTCGGCGAAGAAGATTACATTGACGATATTCCTTTAGAAATTTACACCGCAGAAAAAAGAATCGTGAGCATGGAATTGGTTTTAAATAAAAACTGTAAATGATAAAAAACAGAAAAGACAAGCCGATAAGGGCAACAGAAGACTGGATGTCACTTTTCAATTTTGAGGAGTGACATTTTTAATTTTAGTACTTTTGAATCAAAGCAAACTTAAATGACTTTCACATACAAATACCCCAGGCCGGCACTTACAGTTGATGCGGTTGTCTTTCGCAAAACGCCATCAAAAACAGAAGTACTACTTATCCAGCGGAAAAATCCCCCCTTTCAAGGAGAATGGGCTTTGCCCGGTGGATTTGTCGACATGGACGAAACACTGGAAACAGCAGTTGCCCGCGAGTTATTTGAAGAAACAGGATTAACGAATATTCTGCTCAAACAGATGCACGCCTTTAGTACGCCAGGCCGCGATCCAAGAGGACATACTATTTCAGTTGTTTTTTGGGGGATTCTTGAAGATGACCAGACAGCAAAAGCAGGAGACGATGCACAATATGCCGACTGGTTTGACTTAAATAAACTTCCCAAATTGGCTTTTGATCATCAAGATGTTGTTGAGATGGCCATGACAGAACTAAAGCACCAAATAACAAAAAACAAATAGCAATTAAATTCCAAGTATCAATATTCAAAAGTCCAAACAGTTTTAAATATTGAGATTTTGGCCATTGAAATTTATTTGTATTTTGGTGCTTGAATTTTGGGATTTAAATTTCTCTATCCCAATAATATAAAAAATCAATATCAGGTGTGCGGCAGATTTCAGCTTTCGGTAAAAGGCAAACACATTTCAGAACGCTTTAATGTAGAAGTGTTTGATGAAATGTATTCACCCAATTTCAATTGTGCACCTTCACAAAAGTTGCCGGTTATTACGAATATAAATCCTGGGAAACTGAGTTTTTTCCAATGGGGACTCATCCCCTCTTGGGCCAAAGATCCAAAAATTGGTTTCAAATTGATTAATGCACGAGGAGAAACGCTTGGCGAAAAACCAGCTTTTAGAAGTGCTTTCGAAAAACGGCGCTGCCTGATACCTGCCAATGGATTTTATGAATGGCGAAAGCATGACAAAACCCCATTCCGTATTTTCATTAAAGATGAAAAATTCTTTGCCCTGGCCGGAATTTGGGAAACTTGGACAGATGCTGAAAACAGGCCAATCCATTCGTTTTCCATTATTACGACAAAACCAAATAAACTAATGGAAAGCATCCATGATCGAATGCCTGTAATCCTTCCACGGGAACACGAAGAAGCCTGGCTAAAAGAAAAAAATACAGCACAATTAAGCAAACTACTCATTCCTTTCAGCAGCATAAAAATGGAGGCTTACCCTATTTCAAAAAAAGTGAATTCAACAAAAAATAATGGTGCTGAAATTATTGTGCCCGTAAAAGTTGAAGAACAAGGGAGTTTGTTTTAAGATAGGAGTCCCCTCAGTTTCAAACCTTCCAGATGGCAAGGCTTGCAGCAGAATAGTATCTACCCTACCATCAAATTACAGCCACGTACATCGCTGTTGTCGAAACGACCCAAAATGGTGAATTTTTTATCAGGCAAAACCTTTCCTAAATCACTGGTAGCAATAAAAGAACACGAATACAAATTGGCGAAGTCGATGACATTGATTCCGCCTGATTTCCCTTTAGGTAACAATGATAATGGGTCATTCACATCCCGAATAAGCACTTTCATCCAGGGCGGGGTTTCAAAAACACCTTCTCCTTTTGACCAGGCTTGCGACAAAAGTTCGGTCATTCCATATTCAGAAAAAACTTGTTTAATACCAAATACTTTCTTCAGTTTCTCATGCAAATCTTCCCGAATCATCTCCTGCCGTCTTCCCTTCATTCCACCGGTTTCTACCATAATAATCTCGGGGAAGTTTATCGGAAACTGCTCTGCCAAATCAAGTAATGCATAAGTTACACCCAACAGCATTACTTTCTTTTTCCCACTTCTGAGTTTTTTCAAAACCTCAAAAAGTTGTTCATAGTTATGAAGATAAAAATCACTTTCAGTTTGCCCACTCATCTCAATTAATTTTTGGGCCATAAATACCAGCGAAGAAGCTCCCTGTTCCAAATAGGAAGGCAGTAGAGCGAGAATTACAAAATCGTTTGGCTGACCAAAAAAATGCTCGAATCCTTTGGTAAAACTTTTGGTATATACATCTGCCTTTGCAACAAAATGACTACTGGTCTGCAATCCAGTGGTTCCACTACTTGTAAACACTTCTTCGGTCTGAAAACCATCGATAATAATTTGATGCTGCTTGAACAATTCGATGGGTAGAAAAGGGATTTGCGAATGATGTTCAATGCGTGAAATATCAGTATGAATGTAATCGGCAAACTTGCGGTAAACAGTATTCTTTTCGTATTGAAAATGAAATATTTTCAGGGACAGTTCGTTAAATTTATCAACGCTGTTTACTTTAAAGATTTGTTTTTCTATCCCACTTAATTCTGGCATATTTCTTGGAGTTAACCGCCTACTGATTTGTTTTTTTACGTCCTTTGCAATTGATCATGAGTCGTTTTACAAAAATAGGTTTTATTCTGCTATTGCTTGCTGCCTTCGGATTTGATGCTTGCAATAAATTTGAGAAATTTCCAGATGAGCCCATTATAAATTATGACCGTTTTATTTTATTGACAAATCCTACCAACGGCATTACCGAGCGTGGCGTTTTACAGTTTTCTTATACTGATGGTGATGGTGATTTGGGATTGAGTGATCAGGATACCTATCCACCATTTAATTTTGGTGGTGACCATTATTACAACCTCATTATTCAATATTTCGAAAAACAGAATGGTGTATTTATTGAAGTTCCTCTTCTTTCGTGGAATCCCGATTCATTGCAATATGACACTTCAACTTTCAACGGTCGTTTTCCGGTTTTGACACCTAAAACCGGAAACCATTCAATCAAGGGTGTCTTTCAGGACACGCTGTTTATTTACAACCCACTTTCAGATTATGACACTATCAAATTCAGTGCATATATTTACGACAGGGCACTACACAAAAGCAATAAAATTGAAACCGAAGAAATCATTCGGGTGAATTAACAATATCGAATTTCTCAATGAAAAAAATTGGCCTCTCATTTACTGTTTTCATCTTGATTGGGTTATTCCTCTCTGTTTTTCAATCCTGCTGCAATCCCGATCCTATTAATTTTCGCTTGAGTTCGTTAAGTTCTGTTCCGGAAAGAATAATCGGAATAGAAGTTTCCGGATCGCAGAATATTGGAAATTTTGTTGTCGAAACATATACTCCTGACGAAAAAGGTATTCGCTACGATAGCCTGGGTATAAATGTTAGCAATGAATTAATTATTGCATTGAACAATCGGCAATGGAGCCATCATCTTGGATTTTCGAGTGCTTACGCTTGTAGCCCGGTAGAAAATTATGACGTCGTATTTGATGTAATCATCACTTCAACCGAAGACTACAACAGTGCCTATCCCAAAGGATCAAACCTGGAGGAAGTGATGCAAGTGAGGTATGCACACATGGTAAGGGGAAACAATATCAACCTTTTCATGATTAATGAACGATTAAATTATCATACTGTTTTTTATACTTTTTCATTCCCGCCTTCTGAAAACAAATACCACGACATCACCATTAAATATATTTTGACTGATGGCCATGAATTTGAAACGATTGTTTCAAATATTCTGATAACAAAATAATTTCCACAACAGCTTTACCAAAACCAAAACATTTTAATTTTGTAGGAGCTACAAGAGATTCTTTTTTTGAAAAATCTGTTGCCGGATTTACCATTTCAGATGTACATAAAAGATTATTCTTCCCGAAAAATTATTGTTATCGGAATTTTCGTTCTGGTAGCACTTTTGTTTGTCATCAGGCTTTTTTATTTACAGGTCATCGATAACAGTTATAAACTTTCTGCCGAAAATATTGTTTTGCGTTACGTTACCCAATACCCTGCGCGTGGTCGGGTGTTCGACCGCAATGGCGAGTTATTGGTATACAACGAAGCAGCTTACGATTTAATGGTTATTCCCCGGCAGGTGAAAAATCCGGATACTGTCGCACTGTGCCAACTACTTGAAATAAGTATAGAAGAATTTGAGAAACAACTTAATAAAGCCAAGCATTATTCCTACTATAAGCCTTCTGTTTTTACCAAACAAATTTCGAAAAATGATGCCGGTCCCCTTGGTGAAGAGCTTTTTCAGTTTCCGGGCTTCTATCTGCAAACACGCACATTACGCCATTACCCTTTTCCCATTGCCGCGCATCTGTTAGGCAGTATTGGCGAAGTAAACAAAAAAGAAATCGACAACGATTCCTATTACCGATCTGGTGACTATATCGGGAAATCGGGAATAGAAAAATATTATGAAAAAGATTTACGTGGCACCAAAGGGATGAAAGTGCTTGCCGTTGATGTACACAATCGCGAAAAGGGAAGTTATCAAAACGGAAAATACGATACCATTCCTGTTGAAGGTAAAGATATTATTGTTGGTCTCGATGCCCATCTTCAATACTATGGTGAACAGCTTATGCAAAACAAAAATGGTAGCATTGTTGCCATTGACCCGACTACAGGAGAAATCCTTGCTATGGTTACCAGTCCGGGATACAACCCCAATAAACTTGTCGGACGAGAACGGTCAGAAAACTATACAACATTGCGGAATGACACTTTAAAACCATTATTAAACCGTGCCATTTCAGGAACTTATCCTCCCGGTTCCACTTTTAAAATGATTAACGCCCTTGTTGCTTTACAGGAAAAAGCCATCACCCCACAATCAGAATTCAGTTGCAAAGGTCGTCTTTCGCGACCTATAAAATGTACACATAATCATAAAACACCACTCGCCCTGGAAGAAGCTATCGCCCAATCGTGTAACCCCTATTTCTGGAATACTTTTAAAAGTACGCTGGAAAAAACAGGAGATGTAAAAGTTGGATTTGAAAATTGGTATAATGATGTATTAAGCCTTGGATTTGGGGAAAAATTCGATACTGATATTCCTTACGAAGTAAGTGGGAATATCCCTTCAAAAGCTTATTTTGACAAGCTTTACAGGGGAAGCTGGAATGCGCTTACTGTAAGATCTTTGAGTATTGGGCAGGGCGAAATACTTGTCACCCCTATTCAACTGGCCAATATTGTGACTATTATTGCAAATAAAGGTTTTTACTATCCACCTCATTTATTACGTAAAATGGAAGGAACTGATTCTGTTTCTGCTAAATTAACAACAAAAAAAGTCTCTGCAATAAAACCAAAATATTTTAGCATTGTTCAAAATGCGATGTTACAAGTATTTGAAGGCGATCATGGTACAGCACGTTGGTATAAAATGGACAGCATTCAGCAATGTGGAAAAACTGGAACAGTCCAAAACCCACACGGAGACGACCATTCAATGTTTATTGCTTTTGCTCCCCTTGAAAATCCGAAAATTGCAATTACAGTAATTGTTGAGAATGCCGGTTTTGGTTCTACCTGGGCTGCACCAATTGCCAGTTTAATGATTGAGAAGTACCTGAAAGGAAAAGTGGAAAGAATAGTAACCGAGAAAAGAATGATGGAAGGGGATCTGATTCATGGGGAGTCAAGATAAAAGAGTCAAGAGAAAAGCGAAGAAATAAGGCATTTTGAAATAAGAAACTACAACAATAAAGTACTTTGAGAAGAGAAAACACAATAGCAAACATGGACTGGCTGACGGTATTTTTATACTTGACACTTGTTTTTTTTGGCTGGCTAAGCATCTTTTCGGCAGCGTCTGACGAAGATGTGGTTCGCGTTTTTGACCTTTCACAACGCTTTGGTAAACAAATATTATGGATTGGATTGGCATTGGTGATTGCTATTGTCATTTTAATTATCGATGCAAACTTCTTCTCTACATTTTCTTTTATTATTTATTTTTCAATTCTTCTGTTGCTTATTGCTGTTTTACTGTTTGGAAAAACCGTAGCCGGTTCTAAATCATGGATTGAAATTGGCAGCATAAGCCTTCAACCTGCCGAATTTGCCCAATTTGCTACGGCGCTGGCATTGGCCAAATACCTAAGTATCAGAAATATTGATATGGGTAATTTAAAAACAAAGCTAATTTCTGTAACAATTATTACTTTACCGTCATTATTGATTTTATTACAGAATGATACAGGATCGGCATTGGTTTATGCAGCATTTGTTCTGGTACTTTATCGCGAAGGAATATCAGGGGCTTTTATTGTAATTGGTGTGTTTGCTGCCTTGCTATTCATTATTACCTTACTATTTGGTGAACTTTGGGTGCTTAGCGGAATTGTACTTTTTACAGCGCTCGTTATTCTACTTTTCAAAAAAATACGAAAACGTTTTAAAATTATTCTGGCAGGATTTCTTGTCTCAATCATTTTTATTTTTAGTGTAAACTATGCCTATGAAAATATACTTGCAGCTCATCAGAAAAAGCGTATTAATGTCATGCTGGGAATTGAAAAAGACCCACATGGCGCAGGATACAATGTCAACCAATCAAAAATTGCAATTGGTTCAGGAGGGCTAAAAGGCAAAGGTTTCAGGCAGGGTATGCTTACACGCTACCATTTTGTCCCGGAACAAACCACCGATTTTATTTTCTGTACTGTTGGTGAAGAATGGGGATTTATTGGAACAACTGTGGTTATTTTCCTTTTTGTTTTTTTACTAATTCGCCTGATTTTTCTTGCCGAACGACAGAAATCACATTTCAGCAGAATTTACGGCTACGGAGTTGCTTCCATCTTCTTTTTCCATTTTGCCATAAACATTGGCATGACCATTGGGCTGGCTCCGGTAGTCGGTATTCCTCTTCCCTTTTTCAGTTATGGGGGTTCATCACTTTGGGCATTTACAATTTTGCTGTTTATTTTTATTAAGCAGGATGCCAATAGGATGAGTGTGTTGTAAAGAAGACAGAAAATACAGGAGTCAAGAGTCAGGATACAAGAGTCAAGAACCAGAATACGGAAGTCAGGAATTTACCTGCAACAGAAATTAAAACTTCAGGTGCTTTCGCTCAAAAAGTAGTAGCCAGAAAACACCAACAGTAATGGCCGAATCCGCGATATTAAAGATGGGACGGAAAAAAATAAATCGTTGATCACCACTAAAAACAAAACCCGGCAACCAGTCGGGGAGTTCCGATCTTTGAAATTCTACCAAAGGAAAATAGAGCATATCAACTACACTTCCATGCAAAAATCCTGCATAACCTTGTCCTGATTCAGCAATTTCTGCGACAGTGTGGTAGCTGCTTTGGGTGAACAATAAACCGTAAAATGCACTGTCGATAATATTACCAAGGGCACCTGCAAAGATGAGTGAAATGCTCAGCACCAATCCAAAGGGAGCTTTTTTTCGGGTAAGTAAATACAGGTAAACGGCAATGGCAATAACTGCCAGAATTCTGAAAATACTGAGGGAGAGTTTTCCCCATTCGCCACCAAATTGCATACCAAAAGCCATGCCGTTATTTTCGGTAAAATACAGATTGAACCAATTGCCAAACACCGGAATTTCTTCACCCAGTGTCATGCTCAGCTTAATCCAAATTTTTAGCACCTGGTCAGATACAAGTACCAGGAAAACAATCAATAATGCTTTTTTCAAGGAAAATATTTTTTGCTTAGATATTAAGCTTGGGTTTGGATTGCTTCAACTTGGCATCGATACTAAGTGTAGCATGCGGAACTGCCCTTAAGCGTTCTTTGCTGATTAGCTTACCTGTTACACGGCAAATTCCGTAGGTTTTATTCTCGATGCGAATGAGTGCATTTTCAAGATTATTGATAAAACGTGTTTGACGTGCAGCCAGCCTGCTGTTCTCTTCTTTTGAAAGTACTTGTTGGCCTTCTTCCAAAACCTTAAAAGTAGGCGAAGTGTCGTTTGTACCGTGCTCACTGTGGTTGGTATAAGCCTCCGTCAACAATTTTACATCTTCATAGGCCTTGGCCAGTTTTTCCTCAATAATCTGCTTGAACTCTTCAAGTTCTTTATCTGTGTATGTTGTACGCTTTGCTTTAATCTCGCTCATGGTTCTTATTCTTTAATTCGGATGGTTGATCAAATACCGTATAAATGTACACAATATTTTTCAAATCCGCTGGTAAAACTTTTTTTTTAAGATTATTTATTCCTTTTCAATGCTCAATCGAACGCTTGTTCCTTCTAACAATTCAATCTCAACTAATTTTTCAGCGTCTGTTTTTTCGACAAAATGAAGTGTTGCTAATGTTTCAGAACAAATATATTTGCTAAAACCATTAAATACTTCATCCGTTGATACGTTCTTTTCAATGTTTAATCGGATACGATCGGTAACTTCCAGACCAATATCTTTGCGCAAGTTTTGGATACGGTTGACCAACTCGCGTGTCAAGCCTTCTGCTTTAAGCTCGGGGGTCAGGGTCAGATCTAGTGCTACTGTCAGATGATCTTGTGTAGCAACGCTCCATCCCGGAATGTCCTCGGTACCGATTTCAACATCTTCAAGGCTGAGTACAATTTCTTCACTATCTAATTGAACAAGAAACTGTTTTTCATTCTCAAATTTTCTGATAGCATCCTGATTAAGCTGAGTAACTGCCCCCGCAATTTGCTTCATCAGTTTGCCGTATTTTGGTCCCAGACTTTTAAAATTCGGTTTGATTTTTTTCACCAGAATTCCCGATTCATCGGTAATGTATTCCAGTTTTTTCACATTTACTTCCGAAAGGATAAGGTCCTCGACAGCAGAAACAAGTTCACGGAAACGATTGTCAAGTACAGGAATCATGACCCGCTGCAAGGGCTGCCTTACCCGCATATTGCTTTTCTTGCGAAGCGAAAGCACCATCGACGAAATCTTCTGTGCCAGCTCCATTCTTTCTTCCAAATCTTTGTTGATCAGTGATTCATCGGCCTTGGGGAAATCAGTCAAGTGAACAGAAATAGCTTCCGATCTATTGCTCACACTGTTTAAATCCCTGAATAGCTTATCAGAAAAGAAAGGTGCAATGGGCGATGAAAGCTGTGCAATAACCTCAAGACAACGGTAGAGAGTTTGATAAGCTTCCATTTTATCTTTCGAATAGCTCCCTTTCCAGAATCTTCTTCTCGACAAACGGACATACCAATTACTCAAATGTTCGTTCACAAAATACTGAATGGCACGCCCGGCTTTTGTAGGTTCATAGTTGGCAAAAGCCTGATCTACAACTTTAATCAGCGAATTCAATTCTGAAAGAATCCACTGGTCGAGTTCGGTTCTTTCGTTAACCGGAACTTCGGCTTCGCTGTATGAAAAACCATCGATATTGGCATACAAAGCAAAAAAGGCATAGGTATTGTAAAGTGTTCCAAGAAATTTCCTTCTTACTTCATCGATTCCGGAAGCATCAAAACGCAGATTATCCCAAGGTTGCGAATTGGTAATCATATACCAGCGTGTGGCATCAGGACCAAATTTCTCAAGTGTTTCAAAAGGATCGACCGCATTACCTAAACGCTTCGACATTTTGTTGCCGGCTTTGTCTAGAACCAGCCCATTGGAAACCACGTTTTTGTAAGCAACAGAATCAAAAAGCATGGTGGCAATGGCATGCAATGTGAAGAACCATCCACGGGTTTGGTCAACTCCTTCTGCAATAAAATTTGCCGGGAAATTCTTTTCAAATGCTTCCTTATTTTCAAAGGGATAATGGAATTGAGCATAGGGCATTGCGCCCGAATCGAACCAAACATCAATCAATCCCGGTTCGCGGAACATGGCTTGTCCACTGTCAGAAACCAAGATAATTTCGTCCACAAATGGGCGGTGAAAATCGAAGGTTTCATAGTTTTCTTTGCTCATATTCTCCGGAACAAAATCAGCCATTGGATTGTTGTCCGAAACACCAGCAGCAATTGCTCGCTCAACTTCCGTTTTTAATTCAGCAGCCGAACCAACGACTTTTAATTCCGTCCTGTCTTTGGTTACCCAAATGGGCAAAGGCACTCCCCAGAATCGGGAACGGGATAAATTCCAATCGACCAGATTTTCTAACCAATTACCAAAACGGCCTTCACCGGTTGATTTTGGTTTCCAGTTGATGGTTTTGTTCAGCTCGATCATTCTGTCTTTGAGAGCAGTGGTTTTTACAAACCAACTATCGAGCGGATAATATAAAATGGGTTTGTCGGTCCGCCAGCAATGTGGGTAATTGTGCACATGCTTTTCGATGCGGAAGGCCTTGTTTTCTTTTTTAAGGTTTACAGCCAGATCAATATCCAAAGTGCTTTCGGCATTTACCAATTCTTCGCTGTATGCATTTTTGACAAATCGTCCGGCAAATTCACCGTATTTTTTGGTGTCAACCTGATTGCTGATAAAATCATCACCCAAATCTTCAATCCTGAAAAAACGGCCTTTCAGATCAACCATTGGCCTACGCTCGCCCAACTTATCGATAAGTACAAGTGGGGCAATACCCATTACTTTGGCAACACGGTCATCGTCGGCACCAAAAGTGGGTGCAATATGTACAATTCCGGTCCCGTCTTCGGTGGTTACAAAATCACCGGGAATAACTTCAAAGGCCTTTCCCATCGGTTTTACCCACGGAAAAAGTTGCTTGTAACTTATGCCTGTCAGTTCAAAACCTTTGCAGCTTCCCAATACTTTGAAGGGGACTTTTTTGTCGCCTGCTTTATAATCTTCAAAAGAGAGGGCTGCATTTTTTTCGCTAAAATAACTGCTCAGTCGCTCTTTGGCAAGGATGACAGTTATCGGCTCTCCAGTATAAATATTAAAGGTTTTGACTTTTACATAATCAATTTTATCGCCAAC
>QMPA01000036.1 GCA_003650365.1 Bacteroidota bacterium
ACCTCTTCAGTTGCTACTTTACTTTCTGTTTTTGTATTGCTGTTGTCGCAGGAAACAGCAACAATTGCCAATGCCATAAAGGCGAGAATTATTTTTTTCATAGTTCGTTTTTATTGAAATTAATTCGGCGAATATAGATATTTCCACCAGAGAAAGAGTTGGTAATCATTAATATTTATCAATCTAAATAAGTAAATATAAAAACTCTGATTTCTATTTTTCCATATCGACACTTATCCCGTCAACCTTTACTTCTTTCCCTTTTTTATAGGAAATTGTGATAATAGGATTGCCATCGAAATCATATTTTTTCCAATCACCGGTTTTTCTTCCCATGACATATTTTCCCTGCTTTTTAATTTTACCATTAACCCAAAACCATTTGTGCTCGCCATTGGGCAGGTCATCAACAAATTTTCCTTCGTAACTAACAGTAATGTCTTTGTAATACGATTTAAACAAGCCGTTGCGCAGGCCATCAACATATTCAATCTCGTCGCGGTTATCGCCCACAGTATAAACCCAAATTCCTTCTTTTTCACCTTCAATATAATCGCCCTGGGTAATAACCAGGCCATCTTGAGAAAACTCTGTTAACAAGCCATCAGCAAGTCCATTATAAAAATGTTCTTCGCGCAATAACTCACCACTCTGGTAGTACCAATTCCAAATGCTATCGGGTTTTCCATCCACAAATTTTCCAATTTGTTCCAATTGTCCATTTGGATAATAGTATTTCCATTCGCCTTGTTTGTTGTCATTTCGATAATATCCAATGGCCTTGAGTTGGGCATCCGGATAATACTCTTTCCAATTTCCTTCTTTTTCACCAGCATCGGTAATAATGCCTTCTTCAACAACTTTTCCTTTTCTGAAAACATAAGCCCGTACAACTTCTCCATCAGGATTGTATTCTCTGCGAACCCCTTCGGGAATACCATCTTCGTTGTAAGTAGCTACTACTTTTGGTTTACCATTTGGATAATAATCCCTGCGAATATCAAGCTTAACCAATTCTTCGGCTTTTTCAATTTCTTCCCCATTCACAAATTTTTTAGCCGATAAAAGATTGCCATTCCTATCATATTCCTTAAAATAGCCATTCTTTAATCCATGGTTAAAACTTCCTTCCGATTGTAATATTTCTTCATCATCAAAAAACCATTTCCATTTTCCATGCGGCATATTTTTCGTGTCGTAACGGTTAATACGCTCCCTTTCTACTACATAGCCTTTTTTATAAATAATCAGTTGTATAATGTTTCCGCTGCTGTCGTATTCAATGGCTTTTCCTATTTCCAAACCATCAATAAATGGTGTCTTCATTTTAACTTTTCCATTGGCATACAATACATAAGAATAGTTTTGCTTTAAATCATTTTCAAAATATTCTTTGGTGGTTTCTTCACCCTGGTACGTATAACGGAATCCATTTTTTTTCCCTGCTTTATAAGTTATTTCCAAACTTAGTTTTTCTTGCTCATCATAAAATTTCCAAACGCTGTCTAACAGATAATTTTTTCTGTTTCCCTCTGATTTTAGTCCGCCTGTTTTGTGGTAGTTTTTCCAATAACCATCGGGTTTACCGGCACGCATTGTTCCTTCACTTGCTAATTTTCCACTTTTATAATAAAACTTATTGTAACCATCGGGATTAATTTTTGATGATTCTTGCGCGAAGCTGTTGAAACTTAACAATATAAAAAACATTACTAATGAAAGTAATAAGTCTGTTTTAATGGATTTGTATTTCAAAAGATATTGCATTAAATCAGTTTCAATTTTTTAGAAATTTCAAGCATGCGTTCAATTGGTTTTTTTGCTTTTTCAATAAGATCTGCATCAAGTTCTATTGCTGGTTTTTCATTTTTTAACGCCAAATATAGTTTTTCCATTGTATTCAATTTCATATAGGGACAATCGTTACACGAACAAGTTTCGTCAGAAGGCACTACAAGAAAATGTTTATTGGGTGAAAGTTTTTGCATTTGATGAAGAATGCCCGTTTCGGTAGCCACAATAAATTTCTGTTGATTACTTTGTTCCGTATATTTTAACATCCCGGTAGTTGAACCAACATAATCTGCCAATTCAAGAACTGCGGCATTGCATTCGGGATGAGCAACAAGACTGGCATCTGGATTTTCTTCCTTTAAACTAATAATGGCTTCCGTTGTTAAAATATCGTGTACTTCGCAGATTCCATCCCACAATACCATATTTCTTCCGGTAATGTTGTTGATGTATCCTCCGAGATTTTTATCAGGAGCAAAAATTATTTTCTGATCCCTTGGAAAAGACTCTACAATTTGAACGGCATTTCCAGAAGTACAAACCACATCGGTAACTGTTTTAATGGCCGCTGTGGTATTTATGTAAGAAATAACAATATGGTCTGGGTGCTTATCAACAAATGCCTTAAAATCATCCAGAGGGCACGAATCGGCCAATGAACAACCGGCTTCTAAGTCTGGCAATACAACCAGCGTTTCCGGATTTAACATTTTGGCTGTTTCGGCCATAAAATGTACGCCGGCAAAAACAATCATGTCAACTTTGGCTTCAGCAGCTTTTTGTGCCAGTCCCAAACTGTCGCCCACATAATCGGCTATATCCTGAATTTCGGGTATTTGATAATAATGCGCCAGCAGCAAAACATTTTTTTCTTTTTTAAGACGGATTATTTCTTTTTTATAATTCATGGTTTGTTCAATATCAATAATTAACAATAAGCTATATTATTTATTATATTTTAAATATTTAATTTAATAATAATAATATGCTGTTCATATGTTGTATTACTTCTTTACTATTTATTTGGATTTGTCGATAATGCAATATTACTAACAATTTATAACGGATTTATTCAAGTATAAATTATTTAAAATGAGTTTTTTGAATGTTTAATGAACATTGTGTTAATATCTGTAATGTTTGATAAAACTTAATATAATTGTCCCTTTTTTATTGTTGATTACTGCTCATAAAATTTGATAAAAACAGCCATATTTGTGATTGTTGTAATTGTTCGATTTTGAATGTTGATAAGCCCGGTTTTATCATCTATTTATCAACAAAAATAAGCAGATATTAACAACATTATATTCATAAGTAATAAAAAATTGAAATTGAATTAATTAGAAAATAGACTTTATAATCGCCTTTTAATAATTGTCTTCATTTTCAGATTGTTTGCAGCATAGCTCTATTTTTATTTAATTTTGTTCCTTAAATTTATCAACAATGACAAAAGTTGGCAGCATGTTGGCGATGGCATCTGATCATGGTGGATTTGCCATGAAAGAATTCATAAAACAAAAGCTTCAGGAACAAGATTACGAAATTAAGGATTTTGGAACACAGTCCGAAGACAGTGTAGATTATCCTGATTTTATTCATCCACTGGCCTTTGAAATAAACAATGGAAATATTGAAAAAGGCATTATTATGTGTGGCAGTGGAAATGGTGCACAAATGACAGCCAATAAGTATCCAAATGTTAGGGCAGCACTTTGTTGGGATAAAGAACAAACAATGCTTACACGCCAACATAACGATGCCAATGTTTTGTCGCTTCCCGGAAGATTTATTTCATTTGAAACAGCCTGGGAAATGGTTCAGGTTTTTCTGTCTACAGATTTTGAAGGAGGAAGACACATACAACGTGTCGAAAAAATTGCTCAAATACTTAAATAGATAACACATTGAAAATTTCTTCTGAAAATAAAAAATTTCTTAAGGCTGCCGAAAAAGTAGGATTTGACCTTGACCACAGGAAAAAGATCAAATTTAATATTTCGCAATATGATGTTGCTGTTAAAAAGGGCAAAGGAATTTATAAAAACTTAAACCTTGCCCAAGGCAGGGCTGGTCATATAAAATACAAAACGATAAATGAACTTGACAAACGCCTTGTTGAGTTTGAAAATAATTTTATTAGAAATGGCGGAAAAATAATTTGGGCAAGAGACGCCAAAGAAGCGTTGACAGAGATTTTGACAATTGTAAAATCACATGATTTAAAAGCAATGGTCAAATCAAAATCGATGATTACCGAAGAAATTGAATTGAATGATTTTCTGGAGAAAAATGGTGTCGAATCGGTTGAAACAGATTTAGGGGAATTCATTGTTCAGCAAGCAGGTCAGAAACCTTATCATATTGTTACACCTGCCATGCACATGTCGAAAGAAGATGTAGCAGCACTTTATCACGAAAAATTTGATGTTGCTGAAAACTTAAGTCCTAAGGAGTTAACAAATTATACGCGGGAATTGTTGCGCGAAAAATTTGTTGCTGCCGATTTGGGTATTTCCGGAGCTAATTTTTTGATTGCTGACACAGGATCGATAGCCCTTACTGAAAATGAAGGAAACGCCATGTTGTCTATGTCTTTTCCAAAAGTACATATTGCCATTTCCGGTATCGAAAAGCTTATTCCTTATTTAACCGATCTGGATTTGTATTGGCCATTATTAGCAACACATGGTACGGGACAGCAAATGACAGTTTACAATTCTATTATTAGTGGCCCCCGAAGAAGAAATGAAAAAGATGGTCCTGAAGAAATGTATTTGGTATTGCTTGACAACGGGCGTACAAAATTGTTGGAGAAAGAACGCCAGCGCCAGGCTTTGTCCTGTATTAAATGTGGAGCTTGTTTAAACGCTTGCCCTGTTTATAAAAACATTGGTGGACACACTTATAATACAACTTACAGTGGCCCTATTGGTGCAGTAATTACGCCCCATTTAAAAGGTTTTGAAAAACACAAACATTTAAGTTTTGCATCTTCGCTTTGCGGAAAATGTGACGAAGTTTGTCCGGTTAAAATACCCCTCCACGAACTATTACTTGTCAACCGTAACGAAGCTGTCAAGAAAGGTTATTTCACCTTTTGGGAACAACAGGGCATTAAATGGTCAACAACGGCATTGAGTTCACGAAAAAAATTGGATATGGTATCCGGAGGTACCAAAAACTTATTGGGTAAAATGTTTGCTTCTAAAATGTGGGGACCACGGCGTGATCTTCCTAAAATGGCCAAAAAATCTTTCAGCCAACAATGGAAAAAACGGAAGTAAATTAAATAATTGGTGACTAATTATTTATAATTGGTCTAAATTTTAAATAAGTATTCTGTTCAGGCATTTTTTCTTTTGGCCTCACTCCTTGTAATTCAATTCATTGAATAATTCAAATTGTTTTTTATAAAAAAGAGTAAAATCCCCACCCTTAATAATTGGCATAAATAGCTGATATTAGCATCCGTAAAGGGAAATATTTCAACATTCACCTTTCTTAAACCAAAAACCAATTCACAATGAAAAAAGAATTAAGCATTACAATTATTGTTTTGATGGGTTTATTAATTAGTACCCACGCTTTAGCCAAAGAAAAGAAAATCAAGTTTGGAAAAGTCAGTATAGAAGAAGTTGAAATGAAGATTTATGAACTGGACACAAGTGCTACCGCTGTGATTTTGTACGAAAGAGGTTATTATGATGGCATCAATCACCAGTATGTTCAATTCAGAAGAATTAAAATATTGAAAAAGGAAGGCTATTTTATGGCCGACAATAAGTTTTATGCTTCTGCAACCAGTACATTTAAAGGCAAAACCTACAACCTGGAAAATGGAAAAATTGTTGAATCTAAATTGGGTAAATCATCAATTTTCAAGGAAAAAATGTGGGAATACAGTTATGTTTATAATGTAGCTATGCCTGATGTAAAAGTTGGTTCGGTAATAGATATCGAAATGAAATATGCCGGTTTTCCTTCCATCTGGTATTTTCAAAAATCAATACCGGTTGTTAAAAGCGAAATAGAATTGGGTGACAGTGATAACCTGACTTTCAGAAAACAAATTGGTGGAATTATTCGTCCGAAAGAAGTTGGCCGTAACCACTGGATGGCCGTAAACGTACCGGCATTTATTAGCGAAGCTTATTTAAGTTCCGACAAAAATTACCGGACAAGAATAGAATTCGATATTTCCGAAACTCATTTTCCTGGTTACTATCCTATGGAATATGCTTATTCGTGGAAATCGATTGATAATCTTTTAGATAAAAGGTCGAGCTTTGGAAAAGCATTGATTTGGTCAAATTCATTTTTGAATAAATATGTAAAGGAAATTGAAGCTACGGCTGGTAATGAGACTGAAAAAGTGAAAATGGCAGTAGAAACAATAAAGTCTTTAGTAGAATATAATGGTAGTAAACGTGTTGGAATTTCAGAAGATAATTTGTCTATCGTGCTTGATGAAAAAGAAGGAAATTCGGCCGATATCAACCTCATGCTTATTGCATTGTTGCGGAAACTGGATATTGAAACTTACCCTTTGGTTATGAGTTCACGATCAAATGGCATGTTACACCCTGTTAACCCCAGCTTATGGAAATTAGACTATGTATTGGCTTACGCAAAAGTGGACGGTAAATTCATGCCGCTTGATGCCACAAGCGATTTGTTGCCTTACGACATGCTACCCATAAGGTGTTTGAATTACAACGGACAAGTTCTTGATGGAAAGGGTACGCAAAGGATTTCGTTAATACCGCAAAAAAAATATGCAAAAAGAACTTATTACGATCTCAGTATTGATGATAATATGACATTAACAGGAAAAGTAAGTTTTAAAAAAGCGGCTTATGCTGCCTATAGTTTTCGGATAGATTTTGAAGATTATTTGAGTAAGCAGGATTATGTAGATAATTTGATGGATAAGTACGATGGTATTGCGATTACAGATTTTAGTATTGAAAACATTAATGAACTTGATAAACCCATTTCAGAAAAATATGATGCAGAAATTGAAGATGTTGTTATAATGATGGATAATCAGGCTTACATTAATATGTTTATGTTTGAACAAATTGAAGAAAATCCTTTTAAATCTGAAGAAAGAAAATACCCGGTTGACTTTACTTATACCCGTGCCAATGTTGGAACAATAAGAATAAAATTGCCCGAAAACTTTACTGTTGCAGAACTACCCGATCCGGTGAATATAACTTTACCCGAAAAGGCAGCCCAGTTTTCAATGATGTATCAGTTTAGCAATAATGTACTTACTCTTAATTACAAACTGTTAATCAATCGGGTAGTTTTTGGTGAGGATGTTTATGCCAACATCAAAGAGTTTTATGGACTGGTGGTGAGCAACCAAAGCAAGCCGGTTATCATCAACATTAACGAATAAGACAATGTATAAATGCTTTGTTGTAATTGTTTCCTTTCTGATTTTACCCGCTGGCCTTTTGTTTTCTCAGGCCAATTATAGTATTGAAAATGTTCCGGAAGAGCTCAAACAAAATGCGGGTTCAGTTGTTCGTTTCGATCAAAAAATCTTTACTGTCAAATCGCCGTCCCATGCCGAATTAGAAGTAAAATATGCCATCACCATATTACACGAAAGCCATAAGAATAAAGCATATTTTCAGCAGACTTACGATAAGTTTTCAAAAATCAATTCCATTAATATTACCATTTATGATAAAAATGGAAACAAGATAAAAGCTGTAAAAAAAACAGATATTGAGGATATGTCGTCATTTTCTGAAAGTGCTCTTTTTGCCGATATCAGACAAATTGTTTATTCGCCCGATTATTTCAAATATCCATATACATTAGAATATGCCTTTACCAAATCTTATAAAGGTTTATTATCCTACCCAAGCTTTTATGTGCTTGACGGATACGATATGGCATTGCAGGAAGGCGTGTTTATTGTTAACATACCCACTGGCAATAAACTCAGGTATTTACTCCAAAATACGGATATAGAACCAGATGTTTACAATGTTAAAAACGAGATACATTATCGATGGAATTTTGAAAATATTAAGGCAATCAAATACGAAAAGTATGATTTGCGGTTTAGTGATTTAGTTCCAACGGTAAAGACCGCACCTGCGAATTTTGAAATGGATGGGTATTTTGGAAATGCCGAAAGCTGGGAGAATTTCGGATCGTGGATTTATTCGTTAAACAATGGCCGGGATGTATTGTCTGAGGCCACAAGAAACGAGATTATTGAGCTAACGAAAGATGCACAAGGGCCAAAGGAAAAAATAGATTTGGTTTATGAATATATGCAATCGAAAACCAGATATGTAAATGTTGTGGTTGGAATTGGCGGCTGGCAACCTTTTACTGCAACGGAGGTTGAAGAAAACGGTTATGGCGATTGCAAAGCACTTACAAATTACACTTATGCGCTGCTTAAAACTGTTGGTGTCGAATCGTATTATGTCATTATTAAGGCAGGAAGCAGTGCCAGCGAAATCAAAAAGGAATTGCCGTCGAACCAGTTTAATCATGCCATACTTTGTGTGCCAAATGGCAAGGATACAATCTGGCTTGAATGTACCAGTCAGCGAGCCCCAACAGGTTATATGGGAACATTTACTGAAGGCAGGGAAGCTTTGCTTATTAAAGAGAAGGGTAGTAAACTTGTCAAGACGCCTTCACTAACTATTGACGATAACCTGAGGATAAGAAAAGCAGTTGTTAGCATTGACGATCAGGGAAACGCAACTGCTGAAATTGAAAACCGATACCAGGGTTTGTATTACGACAATATGAGAAACGTATATTATTACGAAGGCAAGCGGCGAATGGATCAGGTAAGACGAAAAATTCATATCAATAATTTTTCGCTTGACGACAAACAATATACATTGCTTGAGTACAGGTCAGACCACCCTTATTTTACTGAGAATTATTTTGTTAAGGCTGATCATTATGTTAAAAAGATGGGGAGAAGACTGTTATTTGACATTAACTTTTTTGGTACTGAAGTTGATGTTCCTTCGGCAATAAACAAACAGGAATCAGATATTTATATCCACCGCTCATTAAGCCGGATCGACAGCCTTGAATTTATTATTCCGGAAGGATATTATGTTAAATCCCATCCCGGGAACGATACTTTAGTTACTGATTATGGTGCGTTTTATACGCATTTTAAAATGGATGGGAATAAGCTGTGCTATACGCGGAAACAGTTAATTAATAAAGGAACTTTTCCTGCTGACGAATATGCTGAATTTCGTGCTTATTTAAAGAAAATTAACCTTGCCGATAAGCGGAAAGTTTTGGTAATGCCAACCGAAGTAGACTAAAACCTTCCTTGTTATTTTCTATTTGACGTCAAAACAAGCCAGAATTTGCAATTATTATTGCAAAATTAAGCCTAAATTTGCAATATAATTTGCAAAATTAAGCCTCTTTATCTATCTTTGCTATTTAAAGAAGGATAAAATGTATAGGCGAATTTTCGAAAAAGTAATTGATAAGTGGATAAATACCCGAGAAATACTAATTATTTACGGGGCAAGACAAGTAGGTAAAACCACATTTCTTCATCAGTTTCTTGATAAACGGAAAGGCTCCATAATATTGAATTGTGAATTGCCAAATGTTTTTGATACACTTCAAAACCAGAATTTGGAAGGCATCAAATTTCTTTTCGGACAAAACAAAATTATAGCCCTTGATGAGGCGCAAAATATACCCCTTATCGGAAAGACACTTAAACTGATTTATGATGAACTTCCAGAATATAAACTTATTGTAACCGGATCGTCAAGTTTTGAATTGTCTTCTCATATTACCGAAGCATTAACAGGAAGAAACATTAAATTCAGGGTTTTCCCCCTTACGCTAAGAGAAATAAACGAAAAGACAGAAGGCTTGCAATTGGCTCAAAAGCTAAATGACATATTAATTTTTGGAAGTTATCCGGGATTGATTGATTTAGCAGTTGATTTAAAAAGTAGAAAACTCAATGAACTAACTTCTGATTATCTTTTTAAAGACGTTCTTATTCATGAGCGCATTAAAAATCCTGCTGTTTTAAGAAAACTATTAAAAGCTCTGGCATTTCAGATTGGTTCGCAGGTTTCAATAAATGAACTGTCAAACTTACTTGGGGTTTCCAGGCAATCTGTCGAGAAGTATATTGAGCTACTTGAAAAGAGCTTTATTGTATTTAGACTTGCTTCGTTTTCATCCAACTTAAGAAATGAAATAAAAAAAAGCACCAAGATTTATTTCTATGATAATGGTATTAGAAATGCCATCCTTAATAATCTCAATCCCGTTCAAAACAGGACGGACATTGGATTTTTATGGGAAAATTTTTGTGTTTCTGAAAGGGTAAAGCAAAGTATTTCGCTTGGTTTTAATAATGAATTCTATTTTTGGCGTACTTATGATGGTGCAGAAATAGACCTTTTAGAAATAAAAAATGATAAAATAGAAACCTATAAGTTTAAGTGGAAAAGTAAAAAGAAAGTAAAACTTCCCGAAAGCTTTGCTAAAAAATACAAACCCAATAGTTTTAAGGTAATCAGTTCCGGGAACTTTTATGAACTCATGAACCGGTAAAAATTTCTTCCAACTTTTTCTGCAAGTCCTCGCCCCTCAGGTTTTTCTCAATGATAATTCCTTCAGTATTAAGCAATACATTTTGCGGAATTGACTGAATGCCATACAATTTTCCGGCAGCACTTCCCCAGCCTTTGAGGTCAGAAATTTGTGTCCATTGTAAACCATCTTGTTCAATCGCTTCTACCCATTTGGCATGATCTTCGTCAAAAGAAACACCCAAAACATCAAATCCTTTTTCGTGGAATTTATTGTAAGCAATAACAACATTTGGATTTTCGGCACGGCATGGTCGGCACCAGGCTGCCCAAAAGTCAATTAGTAAATACTTGCCTTTGGCTACCGAACTTACTGAAACAGCATTTCCTTCAGTATCTACCATTTCAAAATCAACAAAAGGCTGCCCAACAGCAACACGTTTTAATGTTGCAACACGTTCGGTTAGATATTCAACATAAAATGATGATGAAATAGAAGGGTCAAAACCCTTGACAAAGGCATCGAGTTCATCTACATCATAACGATAAGTATTGCGCATAACAAGATAAGCTGCGACTACCGAAGCACTATTCTGGTTCACAAAAACAGTAACAAAATCTGCTTTCTCAGTGTCAACAACTTCATAGGCAGCTTCGGCCTCTTTCATTTTTTCCTCGTCACCGGCTTCCCTTGCCTGGTTGTATAAATCAACAATTCCCCTGGCTCTTATATCAAATCCACTCATCGATTCATTAAAGTCGTCATAAGTTTGCTGGCTTAATGAACCGGAAACTTCGGGTTCGTTAGGCTTGTTTGCATCAACTTTTACTGCTATTTGCCCTTCTTCTGTAAAAACACCAATATAAGCCCTGATACCTTCCAGGCTTATATAATAAAACTCGGGCAATCCAATGTTTCCGCTAAAGCTTCCTTTACCATCAACCAATTTAACCGAATCAAATTTTATCATTTCACCATCACGCCGTTTAATCAGGTAAGCTGTTATATCCGCAGCATTTGAAACAGTTAGGTCGATGGTGTAATTTGTTTTACTTTTTTCGTTTTCGCAGGAAGAAAAAAATCCGGCAAAAAGAACAATAACTATTGAAAATGAAAGTATTCGCATTTTAATGTGGTTTTATTTGGTGAGCTGCAAAACTAAGAATAGGAACAGCTCAATGAAGTATTTTAACAATAATTGTAAATTATTTTTTCTGTATTAAATGATAGTTTAGAATAAACTTACTTTTTTTTGGTGAATACGACCATCACTATCAAAACACCAAGTGTAGTAACCAAAGAACTTAATCCAATTCTTAATAACGTATAATGAAAGTTTGAAAAATCAAGGGTCTCGAATAAAAACAAAGCCGAATGATGAAGGATAACCAGAACAAAAGTATATCTGGCAAAACCACCCAGCCCAATTTTTAATAAACTTACTTCCTCGTTTTTACCAAAATCAATAGGCTTAAAAAACAAGCTGAGAATCCCCGGTCTGGCAAAAGCAAGTAAAACGGATGCACCAGCATGTAGCCCCAATGTGTTTCCAAAATAGTCAACTGTCAGTCCCGTGAAAAATGCAATAAACAAGACAAGGTTTTTATTCAAACGGACAGGAAGCAGCAGGATGAATAAAACATAAATATAAGGATGAATATATCCCCCCAAATTGATATTGTTGAGTACCAATACCTGCAAGAGCATTAGCACCACAAAACGAAAAGGATATTTAAACCAGGGGTTATTCATCAGTCAAACTATTTACTGCAATATTGGAAGCACCAAATAACAAAAAGCAAATCACAAAACTTGTCCGTATGGATAAACACCAAAAATTCAATATCCAAATTTTTGAGATTTGAACATTGATATTTTGAAATTTGAGACTTGGTTGATATTTAATCATTGTACATTGCTATTTATCAATGAGTCCTGTTCTGGTTTCATTTTATTCTTAATCAAATACACATATTGAAGGCTGTTAAAATCAGTGCAGAATGCCAGTGTTGCTTCCCCCAGGCTTTTGTTATCGGGAATTGTTTGGTCAATCACGGTTCCAATAACAATTCCTTCCGGGAAAATCAGGGAATTTCCGCTGGTAATTATGGTGTCTCCCGGATTTAACCGAATATGGGATGGAATATCATTTACCAATCCTTTCTGGTAGTTTTCCCCTTTCCAAATCACATTTACCAATTGATTATTTTTTTTAATCCGGCCACTGATTCTTGTATTTTTGTGTAAAACAGACATGATTCGGGAGTAATGTTTTGAAGTGCCAATAACAATACCCGCAATTCCCTGGTGCGAAATCACCCCCATTTCTTTTTCAACACCGTGTAAAGAGCCTTTGTTTACCAGCATAAAATTGTATTGTTTGTTTACACTGTTGCTAATAACATGAGCAGGGAGGTAGTTGTACAGACTATCGGAAAAAGCAAAAGATGTATCGGTCAATGCAAACGAAGAAGCAAGGCTGTTTCTGAGTGTAGCATTTTCAGCCATTAATTCTTCATTTTCTATTTTCAGCGAAAAATAAGATGTAATGTCATTATAATTATTAAACAAATTTCCACTTAAATCGCTTACTGCATTAAACCGCAACGATTTGTGATATGAATAACTGTTTGATATTAATAAAAAGGAAACAATCTCGAGCAGGACAAAAAGTGCAAAGAATTGGTACTGTCGTAAAAAGGTCAACAGATTGTACATATAGAAATAAATTACAATTTAATGGGCGCAGTATTTCTTTTACTTAATAAGGAAAGGAAACTTCTCAAAGTTTTTAAGCGCAATACCTGTACCTCTGGCAACTGCCCGTAATGGGTCTTCTGCAACGTGAATAGCTAATTTTGTTTTGTGATTAATCCGTTTATCAAGACCCCTTAACATCGATCCTCCACCAGCCAGATAAATTCCTGTGCGATAAATATCGGCCGAAAGTTCCGGCGGGGTATTCTCAAGCGCATTCATTACTGCTGTTTCAATTTTCGAAATAGATTTATCGAGGCAGTTGGCAATTTCTTTATAATTGACCATTATCCCTTTTGGAATACCGGTAAGCATGTCTCTGCCAAGTACTTCATAATTGTCAGGAGGATTTTCAAGTTCGGTAATGGCGGCACCCACTTCAATTTTAATACGTTCAGCTGTTCGCTCACCAATATTGATGTTGTGCTCCTTGCGCATATATTCTTCAATGTCGGCATTAAAATCGTCACCGGCTATCCTGATTGAAGTATTGTTTACGATACCGCCCAAGGCGATAACAGCAATTTCACAAGTACCACCACCAATATCAATAATCATATTTCCGGTAGGTTCCAGTACATCAATTCCAATTCCAATAGCTGCTGCCATGGGTTCGTGGATTAAACGAATATCTTTGGCTCCGGCTTGCATGGCCGAATCTTTAACGGCGCGCTCTTCAACACCTGTAATACCCGAAGGGATACAAATAACCATGCGTAAGGCCGGGGTAAAAAATGTTGATTTAATACCAATCATTTTAATCATCTCCCGAATCATAAATTCGGCAGACTCAAAATCGGCAATTACCCCATCACGCAAAGGACGGATGGTTTTGATGTTTTCATGCGTTTTGCCGTGCATCATTTGTGCCCGTTTTCCGACAGCAATAATCCGCCCGGTATTTCTTTCAATGGCCACAATCGATGGTTCATCAACAACAACTTTATCGTTGTAAATAATGATTGTATTGGCCGTTCCCAGGTCAATGGCAATTTCTTTAGTTAAAAATGAAAACAGTCCCATGATTTTTCTCTCTATTCGAACGGACGAAAATACAAAAATTCTTTAATGTTTAAAATGTCTGATTCCGGTAAAAACCATCGACATATTGTGTTCGTTGCAATAGGCAATTGAATCTTTATCGCGAATGGATCCACCGGGTTGGATAACTGCTTTTATTCCTGCTTTGTTAGCAATTTCAACCGAATCGCCAAAAGGGAAAAAAGCATCGGAAGCCATTACAGCTCCATCTAAATCAAGTTCAAAATTATGCGCTTTTTCGATGGCTTGTTTTAATGCATCAATACGTGATGTTTGTCCGGTACCCGATCCGACAAGTTGTTTGTTCTTCGCCAAAACAATGGTATTCGATTTGGTGTGTTTAACTAATTTATTAGCAAAAAGCAGGTCTTCTGTTTCACGTTCTGAGGCTGCTGTTTCTGTAACACATTTTAAATCACCGGCTGTTTCTGTCTTCTTGTCTTTGTCTTGTGCCAAAACTCCATTTAACAATGATCGGAATTGTTTTCCGGGGAAACCGTAGAGTTTCTTTTTCAGGATGATGCGGTTCTTTTTTGTTTGGAGAACTTCGAGTGCATCATCGTCATATCCCGGAGCTAAAATAATCTCGAAAAAGATTTTATTGATTTCTTCGGCAGTAGCTTTATCAATAATTTTGTTGGTTACCAAAACGCCACCAAATGCAGAAACAGGATCACCTGCCAGTGCATCAGTCCAGGCTTGCAAAAGATTATCGCGTGAAGCCAAACCACAGGCATTGTTGTGTTTGATAACGGCAAAAGTAGTTTCCTCAAAGTCTTCAATCAGGTTGATGGCAGCATCTAAATCCAGCAGGTTATTGTAGGAAATGGCCTTGCCGTGAAGCTGTTCAAATACTTCATCCAATTTTCCGAAAAACAAGCCTTCCTGATGTGGGTTTTCTCCATATCTCAAGACATTTTCATTGCCCTGACTTTGTTTGAAAGTCTTTATGTTTCCGGGATTTATCCAATTAAAAATGGAAGTATCATAATGCGAACTGATGTTAAAAGCCTGGGCCGCAAAATACTTACGTTCCTCTATATTAGTCGCGCCGTTTTTGCTTTCCAAAATGTTTAATAATTCACCATATAAGTTTGAGGCAGGAACAACCAGCACATCTTGAAAATTCTTTGCCGCTGCCCTGATTAAAGAAATACCCCCGATGTCAATTTTTTCGATGATTTCGGCGCTTGAGTCTGTCGTTAATAGGGTTTCCTCGAAAGGATATAAATCAACAATAATTAAATCGAAAGACGGAATATCGTATTCAGCCAATTGTTGTTTATCTTCAGCATTTTCCCTTCTTGCCAAAATACCACCAAATACTTTGGGGTGTAAAGTCTTAACGCGGCCACCAAGAATTGAAGGATAAGAAGTTAGGGACTCAACAGTTTGAGCTTCAAAGCCCTGTTCTTCAATAAAACGGTGTGTACCACCTGTTGAATACATTTTGATTCCCAGCTCATTTAGTTTTTTTAAAACCGGTATAAGTCCATCTTTGGAATAAACAGAAATTAATGCGTTTTCAATTTTTTTCAAGGGAGAATATTTTTAAAGGGTTAACAAAACTTTCGAATACAAAATCGCCTGCGCAAAATTAACGCCTTTTAATGAAAACTTATCCTACTTTTACATACTTATTTGGAAGGTTTTTGCGTTTTTTGAAAAAACACTCCTTTTGATATAGATTTTGACCGATGATTATTCTTAAACTTTTATACGAAAGCCTGCTGTTTGCTATCAATGCCTTGGTTGTAAACAAAGTCAGGACGGTACTTTCTCTTCTTGGAATTACTATTGGGATATTCTCAATTATTTCTGTTTTTACTGTATTCGACAGCATGGAACACAGCATTAAAAGCGAAATTAATTCTCTCGGAAGCAACGTTCTTTTTATCCAAAAGTGGCCATGGGCCATGGGTGGTGATTATCCGTGGTGGAAATATTACCAAAGACCAGAACCCAAAGTATCGGAAATGGCAGAAATAAAAAAACGGAGCATAACAGTTCAGCAAACAGCTTTTATGTTTAGTGTAAGTCGGAATGTTTATTTCCAGAACAACTCAATGGAAAGCATACCGATTGTTGCTGTATCGCAAGAATATAGTGAGGTGATGCCATTCGACTTGCAACAAGGAAGATATTTTACCGTCATTGAATCGCATAGCGGGAACAATATTGCGCTTATTGGTTCTGAAGTAGCAGAGAAACTTTTTCAGGGACTTGATCCTGTTGGGAGAAAAATCAAGGTTTTTGGAAGAAAATTAGATATAATTGGGGTAATAAAAAAACAGGGTGAAGATATTTTTGGAAACTCAAAAGACAATTGGGTGATGATTCCTGTGAATTATGCACGAAATGTTTTGGATGTGCGTAATATTGGATCAACGATAATTGTGGTGGCAAAACCACATATTACGAATGAGCAAATGAAAGACGAACTAACCGGAATAATGCGTTCTATAAGGAAACTTCCACCAAGGGCCGACGATAGTTTTGCCTTGAACGAAACAGATATTATCAGCAAAGGTTTTGATGAATTATTCGCCGTTATTTCAATGGTTGGGTGGATAATCGGGGGCTTCTCTTTATTGGTTGGGGGCTTTGGTATTGCCAATATTATGTTCGTTTCGGTAAGGGAACGGACAAACCAAATTGGTATTCAAAAATCACTTGGTGCGAAAAACTATTTCATCTTGGTACAATTTCTTTTCGAGGCTGTATTTCTTTCGGTAATGGGTGGCATAGTGGGTTTGATTATTGTCTATTTGTTAACTTTTGTTGTTTCTTCCCTGTTTAGTTTTGACTTGATACTCACCTATGGCAATGTAATGTTAGGACTGTTGGTTTCGGCATTTATTGGCCTTTTGTCTGGCTTTGTCCCCTCCTGGTCTGCTGCCCGCCTCGATCCGGTGGAAGCGATGCGACAGAACTCTTAAATTTGTATTGGTTTATCTTTTCAAAAATAATTATTAAAATTATTCTGCTTAGGTTTAAATACTTACTGTTTTAAATCTTCTTAAATCCCTTTTCTTCCATCGCTCCTTCTTTAACCAGCCTTAATTTGGTTAATTTTACGTGCTAAAGTTTCTGATAATGGATATGCGCTGGGTGCAAAAGAAACATGATGATAATGAAATAGTTAACAGCTTATCAGAAGCACTTAACATCAATGGGCATTTGGCAAAATTGTTGATGCAGCGCGGTGTTAAAACATTTGATGAAGCGAAAAGTTATTTCCGTCCCAGCCTGGAAGACTTGCACGACCCCTTCCTGATGAAGGACATGGACAAAGCCGTTGACCGAATTATCACAGCCGTTAAAAAGGGCGAGAAAATCATGATTTATGGTGATTATGATGTGGATGGTACAACGGCCGTTTCTTTGGTTTATTCATTTTTCAGAACATTTTATAAAAAGGTAGAATTTTATATTCCAGATCGTTATAGTGAGGGTTACGGTATTTCTTACAAAGCCATTGATTTTGCATGCAGCGAAGGTGTTAAATTGATGATTACCCTCGATTGTGGAATTAAAGCTGTTGCAAAAGTTGACTATGCCCGCGAAAAAGGGCTTGATATTATTATCGGTGACCACCACCGACCGGGTGATAAAGTACCGGAAGCTGCTGCTGTTCTTGACCCTAAACAAGCAGATTGCGAATATCCCTTCAAAGAATTATCGGGTTGTGGTGTTGGCTTTAAACTCATTCAAGCCATTGCTATAAAAAAGAAGATACCCGAAGAAAAGGTCTTCTCCTGTCTCGATCTTGTTGCCATCAGTAATGCAGCAGACATTGTTCCATTAACAGGCGAGAACAGAATACTCACTTATTTTGGACTGAAAAACCTCAATCAAAACCCCCGTATTGGGATTAATTCTATTTTAAAATCTGTAGGAATAAAAAAGAATGAGAAAGCGGTTAATGGATTAATTTATGATCGGGAACTCACAGTAAATGACATTGTGTTTTTATTGGGTCCAAGGATAAACGCTGCCGGTAGAATTGAAAGTGCAACCGATTCTGTCAAACTTCTAATTAGCAATAATGAAGAATATGCTGACAAACTGGGTGCTGCCATCAATGAATTAAACACTACGCGTCGCGATCTGGACAGCAACATTACTAAAGAAGCCCTTGAAAAGCTGAAGGATCTTTCTCTCGACCCCAATAAAAAAACCACGGTGGTTTATCAGGAAGATTGGCACAAAGGAGTGATCGGGATTGTGGCTTCGCGGCTTATTGAAAAATATTACCGTCCAACAATCGTACTTACAAAGGCGGATGGTTTAATTACCGGTTCGGCCCGCTCCATTAAAAACTTCGATATTTATGATGCCATTGATGATTGCAGTGATATTCTGGAACATTTTGGCGGTCACACTTATGCGGCAGGATTGGCTTTTAAACCAGAAAAACTCGATGAATTTATTCAACGATTCGAAGAATATGCGAAAGACAGGATTACTGAAAATATGCTTATTCCTGAATTAGAAATTGATGATGAACTTTATGTTGGTGACATCAATTTTAAGTTTTATCGCATTTTGAAACAGTTTGCTCCTTTTGGCCCGGGCAATATGTCGCCTGTATTTATTACAAAAAATGTGATTGATTCCGGCTATGCAAAGCTTGTTGGAAAAAATGGTGCCAATCACCTGAAGTTTTCAGTCGTTCATACCAACAGGACAGGAAACCCGATCCCGGCCATTGCCTTCAATCAGGGACACCACATTGATAAAATGCGTGAAGGGCTACCGTTTAGTGTTTGTTACCACATTGATGAAAATACCTGGCAGGGAAATA
>QMPA01000037.1 GCA_003650365.1 Bacteroidota bacterium
ACAGTTAGAAGAACAGTTAGAAGAACAGTTAGAAGAACAGTTAGAAGAACAGTTAGAAGAACAGTTAGAAGAACAGTTAGAAGAACAGTTAGAAGAACAGTTAGAAGAACAGTTAGAAATATGAATAAGTTAATTCTCCATAAAGTTTTGCTTTTTCTCCATATAGTAGAGATAAAACAAAAGATACTACAGCTAATAATAGAAATAGAATTCTTCGTAATGCTGTTACTAATGAAGAAGGTGATACTGTTACGTATATCTAACCTACTGAATACCCGTACTATAAACAGCAACGTAAAGCAGAAGACAATTCTCTGTATTGAGGATAAAATTCTCTGTATTTGAAAAAAGAAAATGAGAGAGGAGTTCTCCATATATTGATATAAATTCTTCAAAAAATTAAAAATATGGACACACCAAGTTTCAAAGAAGACCACATTAGCCAAATTCCTGCTCTACAAATGCTGCAAAAGATGGGCTATACTTATCTCAGTCCATCAGAAGCTGAAAAGCTACGAGGTGGCAAAACGAGCAATGTTCTGCTGGATGATATTTTGCGGAAACAATTGAAGGCAATCAACTCGGAAAAAAGAATCAGTTCCACAAAAACTACTTACATCAGCGATAGCAATATTGAAAATGGGATACGCGCATTAAAAGAATTGCCCATGAACGAAGGCTATATTGCTGCCTGCGAAACAGCTTATAACCTGATCACCCTGGGAAAAACATTTGAACAAAGTTTTGATGGAGATAAAAAAAGCATCACCCTGCAATACATCGACTGGAAAAACCTTGAGGAAAATATATTTCATGTAACCGAAGAATACAGTGTCATGCGAAGCAGCAGCAAGGAGCATTACCGTCCTGATTTGGTTTTGTTCGTCAATGGTATTCCCTTTTGCATTATCGAGTGCAAACGGCCTGACATGAAAGAACCTTTGAAGCAGGCCATCAGTCAGCATTTAAGAAATCAACAGGAAGACGGTATCCGCGGTTTGTATGTTTATTCACAGATTATACTAAGCGTCGCCACTCAAGAAGCGGCTTATGCTACCAATGCTACACCAGAAAAATTCTGGTCGAAGTGGCAGGAAAAATTTGATGGCAAAACCGAAGGCGATAGAAAAAAAGAAGAAGAGAAATACCGCAACCATTTACAAGATTTAAAAAACCAGGTTTTAACCCCCGAACAAAAAGACAAATTATTTGCTGAACGCTTTAAATACGTGAGGCAATACTTTGATGCACTGGAGCATGAAAATATCGAGACAACTGTTCAGGATGAATATTTATACGGATTGTGCCGTCCGGAAAGGCTAATGGATATTGCATTTAATTTTGTTTTGTTTGATAATGGCGAAAAAAAGGTGGCCCGCTACCAGCAGTATTTTGCCATTAAAAAATCCATGAAACGTATTCTTCAACTTGAGGGCGGGAAACGAAAAGGAGGTGTTATCTGGCATACACAGGGCAGTGGAAAGTCATTGACAATGGTCATGTTGGCAGAAGCAATTGCTCTGGAACCATCCATTCGAAATCCTAAAATTGTTCTGGTAACGGATCGTACCGATTTGGACAGGCAAATTACCGGTACTTTTCGCAAATGTGGATTATTTGTCGAGAACGCATCAACAGGACAGCGCCTGGTTGAGTTACTGGAAAGTAAAAGTGATGCTGTGGTTACCACTATCATTAATAAATTTGTGGCCGCCATAAAAAAGATCAGGAAACCATTGGAGAGCCCTGATATTTTTGTTCTGGTAGATGAAGGACACCGAACCCAGTATGGCACCTTCAACATAGAAATGCAAAAAACATTACCAAATGCATGTTTCATTGCCATGACCGGAACACCGCTTTTCAGCAGAGACAAAAGTACAGCGGTAAAATTCGGGGGAATCATTGATACATATACCGTTGACCAGGCTGTTAAGGATAAAGCTGTGGTGCCTTTATTGTACGAGGGAAGGTTACCCATTCAAAATGTAAATACCAATCCGATTGACACTTTTTTCAGTATGGTAACCGAGCCTTTAACAGATTATCAAAAAGCAGATTTTAAAAAGAAATTTAGCAGGGCAGATCAATTGAATGCCGCTGAACAAAAAATCTATGCCACTGCCTGGAATATCAGCCATCATTTTCGTGACAACTGGCAGGGAACAGGATTCAAGGCGCAATTGGTTTGTGACAAAAAGGTAAATGCCATTCGCTACAAAGAATTTTTAGACGAAATAGGAATTGTAACAAGTGAGGTTTTGATCTCACCACTCGATGACAGGGAAGGTGAAGACAATGCCTATGAAAAGTCAACGGAAAGAGAGAACCGCTTTTGGAGAAAGATGATGGATGAGCACGGCAATTCCAAAAAGTATGAAAAAAATCTCATCAACCGTTTTAAGAATCAGAAAGACCCTGAAATTATTATTGTAGTTGACAAACTCCTTACAGGATTTGATGAGCCAAAAAATACTGTTTTGTATCTCACCAGGAATTTACAAAACCACAAACTCTTACAGGCAATTGCAAGGGTGAACCGTATTTATCCCGACAAAGAATTTGGCTACATCATTGACTATTATGGAGTAATTGAAAACCTGGATGATGCTTTAAGAAGATATTCATCCTTTGAAGAATTTGATGCAGCAGACCTGGAAGGCACGTTGGTAAACATCAATGAAGAAATCAATAAGTTACCACAAAAACATTCCGAGCTTTGGGATATATTTAAAACCATTGCCAATAAACGGGATGCTGAAGCTTATCAGTTACTCTTACGGGATGAAGCCATCCGTGTTTTGTTTTACGACAAACTGGCTGCATATGCCAAAGCACTGAAACTGGCACTTTCTTCAATCCAATTCCATAAAGAAACGGATGAAAAAACCATCAGCCGTTATAAGGAAGATTTATCCATGTTCATGAAACTTCGTTTGGCTGTGGTGGAAAGATATTCTGATGAAATTGATTATAAACAATATGAAGGGCAGATTCAGAAATTGATTGACACACACATTACCACGGAGAAAGTGGAAACCATCACTGAGTTGGTAAATATTTTTGATAAAGATGCATTTCAACAAGAAGTAGAAAACACTACCGGTAAAGCAGCCAAGGCGGATAAAATTGCAAGCCGGACAGCAAAGCATATTTCTGAAAAAATGGAAGAAGACCCGGCCTTCTATAAAAAGTTTTCAGAAATGCTGAAAGAAACCATTGCAGACTATGAAGCAAAACGAATCAGCGAATTACAATACCTGAAGAAAGTCCAGGAGATCATGGGTAGTGTATTATCACATACCGACAGTGATATTCCTGACGAACTCCAAAACAGGGATGTTGCCAAGGCCTTCTATGGTTTAACTTTAGAATCACTCAGTGAAAAAATAGAAGATGAAGGTGTCAACAAGGCGATATCAATCCAAGCAGCTTTACAAATCGATGACCTGATTCAACAAGCCGTACTCGACAATGGTACTCCAATTATTGACTGGCAGTATAAATCAAACATTACAGGTAAACTCTTCATTGAAATAGGAGACTATTTCATCGATGAAGTAAGGGACAAATATCAAATCAAACTGTCATTTGGTGAGATGGATGAAATTGCCAATAGGTGTATTGAAGTAGCCAAAATCCGATATAGATAATGAGAGATGTTATTCATTTTGGGTCAAAACAAATTGATTTTCATTTAGAATTTACTGACAGAAAATCACTAGGCATTAGTGTAAAGCCTGATTTAACGGTATATGTGAGAGCTCCTTTTGATACATCAATAGAAAAAATAAAAGAGAAACTTAAAAACAAAGCACCCTGGATAATCAGGCAGCAAAGCTTTTTTCTTTCCTTTCATCCAAAACTACCGGCACGTAAATTCATTTCCGGGGAAACCCATTTGTATATGGGCAGACAATACAGATTGAAAATAATTCAAGGAAAGGATGAATCTGTAAAGCTCAAAGGAAAATTCCTGCTTGTTTCGACAACTGACAAAAGCAAGGCAAAATCCCTGCTGAAAGAATGGTATTCGAAACATGCTAAAAACAAGTTTCATTCGATCGCCAATCCACTAATTGAAAAATTTAGGAAATACGAAGTCGAGCCAAAATCCATTGTATTTAGGGATATGCCAACCCGCTGGGGCAGTTGCACACCAAAGGGTAAAGTCATTTTAAATCCCGAACTAATAAAAGCACCCAGGGGCTGTATTGAGTATGTAATCATTCATGAATTGTGCCATCTGATTTATCATGACCATACAAGAAAATTCATTGATTTACAGACCAAAGAAATGCCAGATTGGGAAAAATGGAAATTGAAGTTGGAGAATTTGTTGGCGTGAGTATTGCATTAAACGGTTGTTTATAGGGGCAATATCAAAGGTTTATTGCATAAGTCAAGGCTGATAAATATCTGTTAACTTTACACTCCATTTTATCCATCTTTAGTTGTCCTGCAAATCATGAAGAAAAACAGACAATTATTTTATTATTTATTAATAGTATTAAGCAGTTTTTCCAATAAGCTATATGCAGACGAGAATAAACATGCCTTAATTATTGCAATTGGCGACTACGACAGGTCGGAAACCGGATGGGGGCCAATTAGCTCTGAGAATGACATCCCCTTGATTAAATCAGCTCTTATAGGGCAAGGCTTTGAAGAGAAAAACATTGCAATACTACAAGATGAAAATGCAGATAAGGCCGGAATAATTGAAGCCTTGAAGATATTATTAGAAAGTGTTTCAAGAGGTGATTATGTTGTTGTCCATTATTCCGGACATGGCCAACAAATATCAGATGACAACAATGATGAGATTGATGGATTAGATGAAGCCCTGGTGACAATAAATGCACCATCCCTTTACGAAGCCAGTGCAAATTACAAAGGAGAAGAACATCTTAGGGATGAAGAGTTTGGTGAACTTATTGACCAACTTTGTGTAAAAGCTGGTAGCAACGGACAGGTTTTGGTTATTCTTGATTCGTGCCACTCAGGTACAGGAACCAGGGGAATTGCCAAAGTCCGTGGTGGCAAAGAAGCATTTATTATTCCCGGACAAAATAAGATGAATAAGAATGCAATAGAAGACGGGACTGGAATGAACCTTTCATCTGTCAATTCAAGGGGAAATGATAAAAACATGGCTCCATTTATTTTATTTGCAGGTGCAAAATTTGATGAATTAAACTACGAAACAAAAGACGAAAATGGAAACGGGGTAGGATCACTATCCTTTGCTGTTGCAAAAGCATTTTCTGAAATAAATACAAATTCTACTTACGCATCGGTTTTTGCAAGAATATTAGAAATAATGGCTGAGATTGCACCAAATCAAACACCAATGATTGAAGGCGATTTCAACTATAAGATTTTTAATGGTGATGTTGTTGAGCAGGTGTATTATTATAAAATTGAAAAAGTAATTGATGAGAATAAAATTCAAATTAATGGCGGAAATATTACCGGTATTAGCAAAGGTGATAAAATTGGCTTATACAAAAACGGCACACCTTCAATTGACAACGAGACAGCTTTTATCAGCGGTATTGTTTCTGAAACAAATAATTTTAGCGCCACAGTAAAATTTGAATCTAAGCATCACGTCACAAATCTGAAATCTTATTGGGTATTTATTGAAGAATACAATCTCGAAGGTTTATATTTTGGAATTTACATAGAACAACTGAATGCAGATTTGACTGCTATATTAAGCGAAAGGCTGAACAACATCAACAACCTTTCAAGTATTGTTAAAAATAAAGCAGATGCTGACATCCTAATCACTTCTGTTACTGAAAAAGGGAAGGTCAATCCATTAGGTAGTAATGTCATTTATGTAAAATCTATGCAAACGGGTTCTATAATCAGAGAGATTAAACTTGATAAACCAAATAATGAAGTATCATCAGATATAACTAAAACGGTAAAGCAATATACACAGGGCATGTTCATAAAAAGCCTTGAAATTAATGATGAAAACTACAAAGTAGAAATTGAATTTATTCCGGTATTACCCGCTTTTGACAATTCGGGAAACCCAAAAACGGATGAATATGGAAATTACATAATTAATGACACTTTGGATATTGAGGACTTTACAATAGATGGGAACATAGAGTTTAAAGAGACTGATATTGTTATGATAAAGCTTATTAACACAGGAAAACTCGACGCTTATTTTAGCATTATTGATATTCAGCCAGATGGCATCATTAATTCTTTTTATCCGCTAGGAATTATTCAACCACAAGAGTGTTTTGTTGAAGCTGGGAGAAGTTATATCCCAAGGAATTTTATGATTATTGGTTTCTATCCCCCCTACGGAAAAGAGGTCATTAAGGTTTTTGCAAATGCAAAAGTAATAGACCTGAACCCAATTATAACCACAAGAGGAGATGGAACAAGGCAGATTTCAAATAGTTTGGGTGCCTTAATGAAAAGTTCGTATCAAACAAGGGGGGCTGCTCCTAAGACGGGAAGTGTTTCAACTAAAGACACAGGTTCAACAATAATGTACCCTTTTATAATAAAGGAAAAATAGAACAGGGATTGTCCATATCCAGATAATGTGCCATCATCGTTAAATATCTATTCAATCAATACAAAGGCCGCCCAATAATAAGGATCATACTTCTCTTTCATAAGCTTTTGCGCAGCACGAAAGGCAACACCTACACTTTGCTTTGCCAGCAAATTCGTATAGAACAACTGCATAAATTCAGAAGTTTCTTTATCGGGTACTTGCCAGAGGCTCATAACAAGATAATTGACACCCGCCATTTTAAAGGATCGTTGCAGGCCGTAAACCCCTTCGCTGCCTTTAATATCTCCGAGCCCGGTTTCGCAGGCACTCAATACAACCAACTCGGTATTGTATAAGTCTAAGCCCGATACTTCGTAGGCAGTTAATATACCATCATCTATTCCTTCGGGAATTGTTTCACCCTTCCATGCCAGGTTTGCCCCCGACATTATCAACCCTGAGCGTATTAACGGGTTGTCGGATCCCTGAAAAACCATTTTATCTTCCAACATCAATGCCCCATCGTCATATTCTTCTTTTTCAGGATCAGGGAAGAAAAAGCCATGGGTGGCAAGGTGTATGATTTCCGGGGCATTTTTTCCTGATAGTGACTTAAATGATTCTTCAATACCATCGCTTGCCGTAAATAAGCTTGTATTGATACTGTTTTTTTCAAACATAGCCTTGATGCTTTCGGCTTCATCCAATGTTCCTTTTAAATAATTCCACGAACCTCCCCTTGTTGATTCATTTGCAGCAATACTCCGTTGAGCAAGAAGGTTTTCATAGTTATCATTATATTTATTCACATTTGCAAGCATGGCATTTGCATCTGTGTCATAATTAAGTCCTCCATAAATTGCTATGTCAAATTTATTGATGTCCCTGTTTGGTTTTTTATTTACAATATTCCCGGTTGATGACACATAAACTAATTCATATTTTTCGGATAATAGTTGGCTATCATTGTATGGAATAGCAGCAAACGAAATATTGTGCAATAAACCGGATGGTGAGTAATACACAGTTTCAACACCCTCCAAATACGGCTCAATGCGACTCCAGATAAGTAAATATAATGAATCAGCATAGTTTGCAAACGTACTACCTGATGTTTGCACATTGGCGCCTCTTTTTTTACCATATAAGCGAATAGCGAGATTAGCGGTTGATTGCGTAGAGTTAATAAAGTAGTTCTCTAATTCTGCCTCATGAAAAAGAGCTATCATTTCCGGTTGATGGCTTTCGGGTTTTAGTATCAGGGCACAATACATCGTGGTGTCTGTCCTTTCTTTATTTCGATAACTAAACTTGAGAAACTCAATGGCTGCTTCGCCCGACATCAAGCCTTTTTGAACATCTTTCCAGGTATTGCTCTGCAGGTTTTTAAAATCACCAAACTCTTGTGAACCCAGAACCAGTTGCCTCTCGATTTCGGTTGCTTTGTCCTCCAATTCTTCGGGATCCTGAAAACGTTTGGTTTTCTCAGTTGAATATAAACGGGCAATCTGCCTGTTTAACCGTGTCCATTCATCAAATTTATTGATGAGTACAGTATCACCCGAATTGAGTACGGCAATTCGCATGGCCTTTGAAGATTTTAATAGAATACCCTTATTTGTCAGCGTATTATTAAATACATAGGTGGTTACATTTTGGTAATTACTTTTATGTTTTAGTGCAAAAGAATTGAAATTTTCAAACATTTGACTAACTGTTTTTAAGTACGCTTCTTTTTCGTTTTCTGATAAAAATGAAAAGTTTTGATTAATATTCTTGTTGATTACCTCAATTCCTTCAATATACACAGGCAGCGCATTTTCGAACTGACCCATTTCCTGATACAATCCTGCCATCAGATATAAAATACGTCCATAATAAGAATGGTATTTCCCAAGCTTCTTCTCAATAATAGCACGTGCTTCGAAATATAAAGGCAGTGCTTTCCCGTATTGCTCCTGTGTCTGATATAAATCTGCCAAACTGCTTAAATAAATAGCATAAGTTACATGATCTTTTCCCAGTGTATTTTCTACGATATCCAAGGCTTCGAGGTATAATGGCAATGCTTTTTCGTATTGTCCCATATTCTCGTATAAAGTTGCCAAAGTGCCTAAACGGGTACTATATTCCGGATGCTCCTTTCCCAACGATTTTTCTCCATTGGTAAGTGCTTCAAGAGCTAAAGGCAATGCTTCTTCGTATTGCTTCAAATTCATATATACCAATGCCAAATTATTTAAACCGCCACCATAATATGCATGATCTCTTCCCAATGATTTTTCTACGATCTCCAAGGCTTCGAGGTATAATGACAATGCCTTTTCGTTTTGTCCCAATAACCGATATAAATTTGCCAGACTATTTAATAAAACGCCATAATCTGAATGGTCTTTTCCCAATGATTTTTCTATATTATTCAGGGCTTCAAGACATAATGGAAACGCTTTTTCGTATTGCCCCATGATTTCGTATAATTTTGCCAAATTATTTAAGCGCGAACCATATTCTGAATGTTCTTTTCCCAATGATTTTTCCGTGTTAATAATTGCTTCAAGAAATAATGCTTGTGCTTTTTCGTATTGTCCTATCCTCTGGTATGTGAAAGCTAAGTTATTTAAACCAGTGCCATAATCGGGATGATCCTTCCCTTTTGATTTTTCAATAATTTCTATAGCTTCAAGATACAATAACAGTGCTTTTTCGTATTCTCCCATACTATTGTATAACATTGCGAGGTTATTTAAATAAACACCATAAGCATAATAGCCCTTTCCATGTATGCGTTCCGTAACTTCAAGAGCTTCTAGAAATAAGGGTAATGCTTTCTCGTATTCTCCCATTGTATTATATAGCATTGCCAAATTGCTTAAGCGGATACAATAGGATGGATGGTCTTTTTCAGTATTATTAAGTGTTTCGAGATATAAAGGCAGTGCCTTCCCGTATTGTCCCATCCTCTGATATAATCCTGCCAAATTGAACAAGTATTTATCATATTCTGAATGTTCCTTTCCCAAGTTCTTTTCTACATTGCTGATAGCTTCAAGATATAAAGTCAACGCTTTTTCGTATTCTCCCATATCCTCGTATAAAGCTGCCAGGTTATTTAAATACATGCCATAATCAGGGTGGGTTTTTCCCTTTGATTTTTCCGTTAATGGAAGAACTTCGATGGCTAAAGGCAGTGCTTTTTCATATTGCCCTGTAGCTTTATATAAGGATGCCAGGTTACCTAAACCGAATCCATAATATTTATCATTTAAACCGTCCTGAAATGAATGACATGCCTCGATATACAGAACATAATAAGATATTGCTTTTTCAATATTATTAGCCCTATTATTACTTAGTGCAGCAAAAAAACCTAACTGGGCATAAGTTTTGTTTTCTTTTCCGTTTTTGTTTTGTGTTTGAATCAATGCTTTTTCAAATTCCTGAGCTGCAAGCTCATATTTTTCGGCTTTAAAATACTCAAATGCCTGGTCAAATTCCTGTGCATTACTGATTGCAAAGGATATGAGAAATAAAAAAACAAGGCCTAACTTTTTCATAAATCATGTTTTAATGAGCAATAAAGATATAATAAAAACAAGCGCATATTTCTATTGTATACTCACATTTTTACTATCAATATTATATCTTTAAACTTTGCCAAACACCAAGCTCTGTCTTTCTGAGCGACAGCACAAAATCTTTATTACCTGAAGTTCTAAAAGAAAAGATTCGCCACACTATCCGAAAGGACAGTTTACTGAGGATTTACAAAGGGTTCACCTTATTATTTTAAAAACATTCTTAAATTAGCCTATCGTATTTTTTTGCAAATAACATATTAGCATGATCAAACCAATATACATTTGTATCAGTATTGTTGTGTTAGTTTTTCTTCACGCCCTTGTGTTTTCTCAAATAACCCCAGGCTTCAACCAAGAAGTGGGCATAGAATACAGCACTTCTCAAAAGCAGATTCAACTAAAGTTTAATGAATATGTTTTGCAAATTGATAATGAGTTCTATGTTTATCTAAAAAAGAATTTTAAATCTTACCCAATAAACCATCATGATTTTATTGTAGAAAACCCAAAGGCTATAGGAAAGCGATACGATAATAAGCTTGAAATAACAGATAATATTATTGATTTTGAGATTGGCGAAACTTATAAGGCATATCAAACGCCAATTTATCCTTTGATAAAAAGAGCTGAGTTGAATAGTTTTGGCACTAAACACATCAGTTTTGAGTATTTAGGACATGAACAATTCTTTGATATTGACAGCGCTTTTTTTTCAATAGGGTTAATGGAATTATCAAGCAATGGGATAAGTACTTTCTGGACGGAAATTAGCAAACTCAACTACAATCATTTTTTAAGTCAGCTTTCAGAAGCCTCGAACACCCTTAACCTTAATCAATGGGGCTATTATATGTTGCTAAAAAATTGTAGTGAGCAGGTTTATCCAAACAACAATAATATGCAGCTATTGTTTCAATGGGCCATGTTAATCCGAAGTCAGTTTAAAGTGAAAGTAGGATTTGACAAAGATGATAAGTTATCCCTTCTTATACCTACAGTTTATATTGTCTATAATATGGATTATGTAAACATCAATGGGCTTAAATACTATTTAATGGGAGGAGGGACTGATTCCAAAAAAATACGAACCTATAAGCATGATTTTCCTAAGGCCGAAATTTTGATGGACTTAAGAATAAGGAATCCAATCAATACAATTCCTGACATTAAATCTAAAGATTTTCACTTCACTTTTAATGATGAGGAGTTTACAGTTTCACTGGAATTTGACAAGCAATTGCTCAGTTTTTATCAAACTATTCCATTGTCGGATTTGGCAGTTTATTATAATTCAGTAATCGGGGATATTACAAAAAGATCAATAATAAACTCATTTACCCCTATTCTTGAAGGGAAAACTGACAAGGCAGCAGTGAACATGCTATTAAACTTTGTACATCAGGCTTTTAAAGATGAAACAAACACTATTCCGGCTAATAACATCAAACATATGTTTCCTGATGACGCACTCGCTTTTCCATCTTCTTACGGTAAAGAGCTTTCAGTTTTGTTTACTTATTTGGTAAGAACTTTACTAAAAACAGATTGTATTGCCCTGGAATCATCAGGATACCATCTTGTTGCAGTAAACGTGGAGAACGACGAAAAAGGAACTCAAATAATTTATAAAAACAAGGCTTTTGTTGTGGCCAACCCTAACTATTCAGATGCCCCCATTGGGTTAGCAATGATTGATTTTTCTGGTAAAAAAACCATAGTTTACCCTTCGTATATTGAAGAAAATTCGTTGGCAACTGCTAAGGAAGTTTGGATTAAAATAAAAGAATATGGCGGCTTTAGAGCTAATAAAAAGAAGCAGGATATTGTAATCGATGAGCAGGGAAATATCTTTGTTTGTGGTTACATTAAAGGAAGCTTCAACTTTGGCAATTATCAAATTGATGCTACAGGAAAGGGGAGAGATGTTTTTGTGGCTAAGTTTGATGCACATTTAAAACCAATATGGGTAAGAACCGCTGTGGGAAAAGGAAATGATTTGGCTTTTAACCTGGCTCTTGACGAGAATAAAGCACTTTACGTTTTTGGTAGTTTTGAAAAAGAATTAAGTTTTTCAGGAGAGCTAATTAAAGCAAATGGAGCCGCTGATATTTTTGTAGCTAAATATAGTCAGGAAGGAAATCTTTTTTGGGTGAAAAAGGCAGGTTTAGATACCATAAATCATGCTAACGATTTTATTATACTTACAAAATACCAGTCATATGATGGAAAAGCATCCACAACGCTTTATAGTGCTTCCGAAGATTTTACCGAATATGGACTGAAAGTGGACAAGGATGGCAATGCGATAGTTATTGCATCATTTATTGCCACCACAGGCTTAAGTAATGACAATTATTATATAAGCAAAAGCAGGGGTGCTCCTATTGACGTACCAACAGCTTTATATGAGGCGGATTCAGCATATAAAAGTAACGAGTATGAGCCTACTATTGCAGGTATTTTTGCTGCTTTAAATTTCCTAAGCGGAAATACCTTAGTAATTTCCAGCACAAGCATGAAAAAAACTCTTGAAACCTATAGCAATAAATTAAAAGAAAATTCAAAAGAAATATATGATAATCTGTTAAAGATGACCTTTCTGAAAAATGAGAGCGGTATTGTTACCATTAAAACATTCGAAGGAAAACCTGTAGTTTTTGATAAGATAAAAATAGAAAACAATGCAAGAATAAAAATTGTAAAGTACAAAAGCGGGAATATCCTGGTTCAGGTATTTTCGAGTATCTATGTAGGCAGTCAAACTAATTGGCTTGACCTAAACTCCGTAAAACTTTTTATGAAATCGGGTGATCTTCTGTTTACTTATGATACTGATGATTCAAAAAAACGAATGAACTTGAAGAAAGAGATATTGAAGTATTAGTAAGTAGAACTTCTCGTTCATTTTATCGACCCTTTTGTTTTCAAAACTATCTAAATATATCTGGGTAGTTTTCTCATCAGCATGCTTCACTTATTAACGCCCTTGATGCTCCCCTACGTTTCATTGTGGTAGGCTCAAACTATGCCTGGCTACATATGTTGTTAGCTCATCTGGATTGGGCAATACCATAGAGTTCACGCAAGCGTTTTAAGCTACAGTTGATATAGTGGGTAAATACTTTACCCTTTCTTTTTCTGCTCTTTGGTTTTACACTCTGTATCCGATCTGCTTTAAAAATCTTCAATTTCATCAAAATTCAGTTTGATTCTAAAGAGCTGTATGTGGCCACATTATCATTACAACTTCAAAAACTTAAATCGTTCTGTTATTGTTTCCGTTTCGTTTGTGAAGGTGATTTCACCGAAATAAATTCCAGATTCTAAATTGTTTGTGCTTATTATTGATGTGTTCCATCCATCTCCTTGATTGGTGTATTTGTTTGAAAATAACTTGCTACCACTGGCGTTAAAGATTTTTATTTCTGACTGGCCTGTGCCTGGCGAATGGTAGTATATTTTCAACTTATCCACTACCGGATTTGGCGCAATAACGATGTTGAGAATTCCATTTTTGTTTTCATCAGATTCTTTTATCCCCAATGCATTGGTTGAAAGACTTCCCATATAGGTTTCGAGTGGCTGAAAGAATGTGGTGCTGTTCAGGTTGTCAGGAATAACATTTGCGTAGAGTTCATTTGTTTCATTATCCCAAAATTTGAAACTAAAAGTATTGCCTGCACTGTAACCATCGATTGCTTCTGAAGCATTTTCATTCATGGAGGTAACAATTGAAATGTAATCCTGGTTGTTTTCAGAAATAGTCGTTGCCCCTACACAAAAAGCTCCATCAAATATGGCTATTTCATCTCCTGAAGTAATCAGGCTACCACCTTCGTTTAACAATTGTATAACAAAGTTCATTGGATTGTAAATCATTTCTCCCTGTATGGGGCTGAAATAGATTAAGGGCTTATCTTCCCTTAATTTGAGGCTACTCTTGGTGGTTGGTTCTGTTAAGGTTATGCTCGTATTTGCGTTCACTTTTAAGTAATATCCTTCTCCAGACCTTAAATTTCCAATGGTATTTAACCATCCCAATCCGGGAATATTCTGTAGAAATCCGCCCTGCTCATCTACCATTTTGTAGAGTGAGCCATTATTAATCAGTGGTTGCATAGCCGTCATCGCATCTTGTGCATTTACCAATGGGTAACCCATGATATTCCATCCACCGGATAATGGAATTGTAAATGGTGTTATCACTGGGTTGCCCTCGCAGAATATGGTGTCGGTTACAGTAACTTTGGTGTAATAGCCATCTGTTGTTTTTAAGTTACCAATTGTATTTATCCAGCCATTTCCGGGAATGTCCTGAATGATATTTCCTGCTTCATCAACAACTTTAATTAGCGTTCCGTTACTCATTTGTGGAGCCAGTAATGAATCCATATTCATGTAGTAGGGTTCTACATTTAATGAGAAGATATTCCATCCGAATTGTAATTCTATTTCCTGTGGTTTGGCAATGATTATTGAGTTGTTGCTCATTCCCCAAAGAATGTCCTGGGATAGTGAGTTTCCTAATATTGCACTGTCTAATGACAAGGGAATGGGACCATATACTGCGGAATCTCCAACAAAAGGAATGCTGATTATGCTTCCGTTGGTGCCGGTAATTTCTGTTTCTGATAAGCTGTAAACAATCAACCTTACCGCAGTAGAATCGATATTGGTCACTTCAACAACATGGTCACCGACACGCTGGCCCAGTTGAATTAAATCGGTTAAACAAGTGAGCAGGTCTGTATGGTGCAAATCGAATTGAAAGCCTGTGAATTCTTCTAAGTTGTCCACTTCTATTTCAACATACATGGTATCGTTGTATGCATACATGGAATCTTTTATACTCATGTAATTGGGCACATAAGCGTAACCGCTGAGGTCAATGTCAAAAGGATTTTCATTGGGATCGTTGCTGATAATTCTTAATTTTCCTGTTACTGTTCCTTCAATTGAATTACTAAATGATAAGTTCACAGGGACTGGTATTCCCGGAAGAATTTTTAATGGCAATGGTTGTGAGGATGAAAAATGAGGATCTGAGAATTGCAAAGCTGTTATTTCCAATGTATCGTTTCCATAATTATAAATTGTAAGGCTCTCTGTAGATGACTCCAGAATTGAGACATCACCAAAGTTTATTGAATTTGTAGCCGCAATATCCGCAGACCCAATAATACGGAGGCTTCCACTTGTATATGCAGACACAGCATTTAATCCTAATGTGTCGCCAATAACAACGTTAGATGCTCCCATCCAATAATAACCATCTACGCCTTCTACATTAAAGCCAAGTTGTAGAACCAGTCCATCACTACCAGTGAACCACTCGTTGTTTTCTGAATATGCAACTATCCTTAAAGTGTAGCTGTTAATCATATTTGCCGAAATGTTGTGGTTGGTTTTCCTGTCGGAAAGAAAGGCTGAATCAGCAATAAAACTTAAAGGACTTGGTATATAAAGATCAAATTGAAAACCAACAAATGGTTCCATATTATTGATGGTGAAATTAAGGGTGGTATAATTACCTGAGACAGCATACATGGTTCCGGTATGTAGTTCATTCACGGCATAGGCGATTGCTGACACATAAATCTCAAGAGTCCCCTGATCGGCATCATCTGAATAGATTGTTAAAGTATCAGAATAAGTATTTTTAACATCTGAGCTAAAACGAAGGCGTAGGCTTGAATTTGAGCCGGCAGCAATTGTAAGTGATGTTGCGCTTATTACAGTAAAATAGGGACTAGATGAAAGCATGTCCTGGATGTTTAGGACAACATTTCCGGTATTGTAAATTGTTATATATCTGTCCTTTGAACCTAGCAATGGAACCCTCCCAAAGTCAGCAGTCGAGCTACTGGTTGAAATATTTGGCCCCAAAACTATTAACGTTCCATTTTGTGATCCTGTAATGATGTTGGTTGAATATACATTGCCCAAAACCGCAGTTGTAAAATTTAATGGATAGGTTCCGGGTAATGATTTGGCCTCTAATTCAAAGGACAATAATTCTCCTGCACTCCCAATAAATGGTGTGTTGTTTAAGGAATATCCGATTATTCGAAGATCCCCTGATGGCAGTAAGGTATCGCTGATTTCATGGTCTGAAACGCGGGCAGGATTGTATGTTGCCGTCCCTGGAATATACCTTAGCTGTGCAGGAATGGGGATGTCGATCTGGAAAGCCACAATCGCACTGTCGTTTACCATGTTGATAGATATGGCAGCGGTGTCGTTTGTTGTTATTTGTCCGCTGACTATCTCCAGGGTATTTGTTGCCCCTGCCATTTGAACCAACAGGAAGGTGAAGCCGAGTAGCATTTTTGAAAGGAATAGTTGTGGTTTCATGCTGTTGTTATTTAAAATGAATTTTTTTTACTGTTGAATGGTTTTGGTTTCCTTGCTGAAAGCCAAAATGTATAAAGTAAGTCCCGTGAGCCGGGTTGTTGCCTAATAGGTCGTGTTTATTAAAATTGAGGTTAAACGTTCCCGTATTGTTCAGTTCCAGATTACGTTCACTTAGAAATCGTCCCTTCACATCGAATACCTGCATATTGACTGTTTTGGGAACATCCACATTGAATTGAATACACAGGTTCTCGCTGAAAGGATTTGGAAAACAAATTATTTTGTCTTGTAGTGGTTTGTTTTCAGAGAATCCTATTGGGGTGAGGTTGACTTCACCGGCTATGAGGCTGTCGAGAATATTTACTGAAGCTGCATTGCCAATGATCCCATTGTTGAGCTCCAGCATATAATCACCTGCCGTTGAAGGCGTGCTCAGGCTAAATTGAGCAATAAGTCCGGAATCTGATAAAAACGGGGTGTTATTGAGTGAATAGGATAATATGCGAATGCTATTGTTTCCTGTATTTGTGGCACTTATGACATGGTCTACCGCCCGGGGGCTGAGGATTGTGCTTCCGGGTACGTAGGTGAAACCTTCCGGTAATAAGACATCGCATTGTAATGAAATGAATTCCTCGTCGTTTGTTATTGATAGTGATACAATAAGGGTGTCGTTGATAAATCCCTGCGCATTGTTGATTTGCATGGTATTTTGTGCCGATGTAGATGAGGTAAATGCTAGCAGTACAACAAGCAGTATTGATTGGAGACCTTTGAAATACAATGATAGTTTGTTCAAGCCCGTGTTGTCATTTCGACTGCATGGAGAAATCTCACAGGCGCAACCCCCGCTCTCAGGGGATTTCTCAGTCGTTCCTCCTTCGAAATGACAGCCGCTGGTTTGAATAAAAGCTTTATATCTGCTGTGTAGTCTCATAACTTATTTTGACAATACAATTTTTACTTCTTTGTTGTAGGTGTTTCCTGATGCGGATTTGATTTTTAGTTGTAGTAGGTAAATACCTGATTTTAACAATTGGCCTTCACTATTTGTTCCGTTCCAGTTGGTGGTGTGGTTACCGGATTGGTGGTATGCATTGGTGAGGCTTTTTATTTCTTTTCCTGTTAAATCAAAAATCCTCATGTTAACCAGGCCGTTTTCAGGAACCAAATAGTTGATTTGCGTGGAATAACTGAAAGGATTGGGATTGACGTGTAAATCTGCTTCGCTTGCCAAAATAGTTGCACCTTCTCCCTTTTTCAAAACGGGCACGTAATTTCCTGATAAGTCGCCGCCAAATATTCCACTAAACTCAATTGCATCGATGTCAATTCCTTCGAAACGGAATAAATCTGTATTCCCAGTTGGAATTTCTTTGCCACTCAGGCTAAATAATATGCCGATAATATGATCATCCACAACAGCATAAGCAAATTCGAAGCCATGTGCTAAAGAGAAAATCTTCAATTCTTCCAATTCTTTTATCTTTCCTCTTTTATCTTTTATCTTGAATTGTAAAGCTGCCACATTCCCCATACTCTCCAATTGCATTTTATTATCTATCATCAGATAATAAGCCATCTCCTTATTAAACTCGGGTAAGGGCAGGATCGACAAACTCTTCTTCCCATTGATTAACTGCACCAAAGCAATAATGTCAAGCACATTAATCTCATCATCATAATTCACATCTGCTGCATCGAAAAGGAATGGGGAAGGATATTCATTAAGCATGTAGGAGACGATTGTTGTAATGTCAAGTACATTTACAGCCAGATCTCCATTGGCATCTCCGTTCGCTGCATTGAATGGGGTGGCAGTTACAATATTTGACGAATCAGATTCCTGAAGGTCTGTATCCACAATTTTATAGTAATAATGGTATGTTGTATCAGGAATAATACTGAAATCATTGTAAACCGTATCAGTTATTAAAGAAGTATTAATTACGATAGGGTTTGAAAATGTAGTATCTGTTATATTCATGTATCGGTACATATTAAATCCAAGAAAGTCTATCAGACCAGTACTATTCCATTCTAATTCAACTTTTCCAATTCCGGCTGTAGCCATAAAATTTACAGATTGAACTCCTGCTGCCTGAATAATAAAGGCGAACCTACTGTCTTCATTCGGAATCTGTTGACCGGTTGAATCCTTGGCTTCAGCAACTCTGATTGTATGTGTCCCATCTCCTGTATACAAATCAACATTATAGTAAGCCGTCCAAATTTTTTTATCTAAACTCCATGATGCT
>QMPA01000038.1 GCA_003650365.1 Bacteroidota bacterium
CTGCACTATATTTCTTACTGTATGTTTTGTGAGGATATTTCCCTGCACTCCTCTTCCTTTGATGGTTAATTCGCTGAAATCAAAATCAAAAGTTGTTTTCTTTAGTTTAGGCTTTGCCCGCAGATTTACCTTGATGATTTCGCCTTCACCATTTGCATTGGCAGTAAAATAAATGATCTTGCTGTCGTCGGTCCCTTTGGTCAGGTGGTATTCTTTATCGCGTGTAATACCCTTTACAGCAAAGCGTTTTACATAATAATTTCCACGTTTTCCATCACGGTAAACCATATTATAGGTAGTGCGGTCATCGTTCTTTTTGAAAACGTCAATGTGTATAATAGCCTTTCCGACAAAAACTTTATTACTGATTTTAGTTACGATTAAACTGCCATCTTCACGGAAAACAATAATGTCGTCAATATCTGAACAATCGGTAACAAATTCGTCTTTTTTCAGCGAGGTTCCCATAAAACCTTCCTCGCGGTTTACATACAATTTTTGGTTGGCAACAGCAACGGTGGCAGCTTGAATATTGTCGAAATTTCGAATCTCGGTTTTTCTTTCCTTTCCTTTACCAAATTTCTTTTTTATCTGTCGAAAGTAATTGATAGCGTAATCTATCAGGTTTGCCAAATGGTTGGAAACTTCCTCCATTTCAGCTTCAATGGACTTGATTTGTTCATCACTTTTAAAGGCATTGAACTTTGAAATTCGCTTGATTTTTATTTCGGTCAAACGAACCAAATCGTCTTCGGTAACTTCTTGTTTCAGTAGTTTTTTAAATGGCTCTAAACCTTTGTCGATGGTTGATAATACACATTCCCAGGTTTCGCAATCTTCGATCTCGAGGTAAATACGGTTTTCGATAAATATTTTTTCAAGTGACGAGTTATGCCATGCGCTTTCCAATTCATTCAGCCTGATGTCCAGTTCTGCTTTTAACAAATGAATCGTGTGTTCTGTATTTGTTTCAAGAATTTTCTTGACTGAAAGAAAATGGGGCTTATTGTCGTGAATTACGCAACAGTTCGGCGAAATCGACATCTCACAATTGGTAAATGCATAGAGTGCATCGATGGTTTGGTCGGGCGAAACATTTGCAGCCAAATGAATTTGTATCTCGACATTTTCTGCCGTATTGTCGTCGATTTTCTTAATCCTGATTTTCCCTTTGTCGTTGGCAGAAACAATAGAATCAATCAGGGAAGATGTAGTCGTTGAAAAAGGGATTTCGGTAATGGCCAGTGTCTTTTTATCCATCTGGATAATTCTTGCCCTCACCCTTACTTTTCCACCCCGAAGCCCTTCGTTATAGCGCGAAAAATCTGCCAGTCCGCCAGTTAGGAAGTCAGGAACCAAATCGAAACTTTTTCCTTGCAGGATTTTTATCGACGCATTAATCAGTTCAATAAAATTGTGGGGCAGTATTTTTGAAGCCAGTCCGACAGCGATCCCTTCAACACCTTGTGCCAATAACAAAGGAAACTTCACCGGAAGAGTTACAGGTTCTTTGTTTCTGCCATCGTAAGAAGATTTCCATTCGGTTGTTTTGGGATTGAAAACGACTTCTTTGGCAAATTTCGATAATCGCGCTTCGATGTATCGCGATGCTGCTGCACGGTCGCCGGTGAGTGTGTTTCCCCAGTTTCCCTGCATGTCAATCAGCAATTCTTTTTGACCCAATTGAACCAAAGCATCCCCAATACTGGTATCGCCATGGGGATGGAATTGCATGGTGTGGCCGATGATGTTGGCTACTTTGTTAAAACGCCCGTCGTCCAATCGGTTCATGGCATGAAGAATACGACGCTGCACGGGTTTAAGTCCGTCGTTTATTTCAGGGACAGCACGCTCAAGAATAACATAGGAAGCATAATCGAGGAACCAATTTTCGTACATCCCACGAAGGGGAGTCGTCCGATGGCCATCATCAGGCTGCAGATTGTTTTCTGGTAATTGTTCCTGTATGTCTTCTTGCTCGCTCATTAATTTAATAGATAGTTTGACCCCCTCTGCCTCCTTCGACTCTGCTCAGGAAGGCATCTCCCCCCAAGGGTGGAGAAAACGGGTTTCTCTCAAAATTCTAATACTACCCCAATTCTCCCCTCGGGGGAGATGCCCGCAGGGCAGAGGGCTTATCTCCAAAACCGCAACACCAGCACTTCTGCCAATAGCATTAAGAGTGCGAAAATAATAAATAGCATCCATAATTTGCTCGCTGTTTGCAAGCTGTTAATAACATTTGATTGTGTATTATCTGAACTGTCTAATACTTCAAAACTTATCAATCCTGAACTGCTTAATCTTTCCTTGATTTCTTCTGCGGAATAGAATGCTGTTTGCGATTCATTGCGGTCGAAATTAAATGCGAAAATCTGCCAGGTGGAATCGTTTAGTATTAATTGATAGAAGCCATCGCTTTTCATATTGTCGTTCCTGAGCAACAAACGCAACCCCCCGTTACCGGATTGCTGTTCAGGAATAAAGGACAAATCAGAAGAAGCCAGCTTTAGGCTGAATGGTGTTTCTGCTGAGGGTAATGATGAAATATCTGCGGTCAGAATTTCGTCCTTTTTCAATGTGTAAAACAGTTGGGGAAGCGCGCCGCCCGAAATGGCTGCCCCATACATCACGGGAACGAAAAGTGCCTGTGTGCTGAAATTGCTAAAAGCTTCATCTAATGAAACTGACAATAAGAAGAGCTGTCCTTTCCCAATATTTTTCTTCAACAAAAAAGCATCCCCGTTCAATAAGCTCACCAAACTTTGCAATCCCGAAGAAATGGGATACGAAAAACGGAAGTGTTGATTTACTGTGGGCAACTCGGCATTTTCAGGAATTTTATTGATGGATTCTTTAAACAATTCGTGGGATTGTTTGATGCGGACAACCCGGTTATTGGCTGTGTCGAGGCTAACGATCCTGCCGGCTTGAAAACTTTTCAGGAATTTATTTTCTTCTGTTAAATCAGTCACTTCCTGCGGGAAAAACAGGACTGTTCCACCCTTTTCCTGGTAAGTTTTTAATTGTTTTAACAGACCGGAAGAGTAGGAGGGGAGACTATTCAGAATAATGAGGTTGAAGTCTTTGAGTTTGTTGTAGTCAATTTGCCGGTAATTCATCCGCTCAAACTGAAAAGCACTGTCGGATTGGTAAAACATTTGCAGTGCCAGGCTGGCTTTTCCATTGTGTACTTCCAGTACTTTTAGCTTTTTCTGGATGTTGAAAGCAAAATAGAATTTATCGTCGAAGGTAATGGGATAGTCTTCAATTTCAACCAAACCTTTGTGCCAGCCCGCACTTCCCAACGAAAAGCTAACTTTCACAGTTTCAGTGCTTCCGGCTTTCAGATTAACGCCCGCCACTGCTTTTTGCTGCCCGTCAATATGTAGGGTCAGCGGTACTTTTTCGTAATCTTCCGGGGACGCATTTTTTATGCGAATCATCAATTGGGCATGCTTTCCTGGGATAAGAACAGGAGTTGAAATCCAACAGGAGTCGATGTAAATATTCCTGCTTCTGCTTTGTTTTAAAGGAATGAAGTAGTAATCGCCCAGGGAATCGATGGGAAAGTTCTTGGTGTCGAAAGCATTTTTTTGAAAATCGGAATAGATAAACATTTCATATTTACCAATTTCTTTTTCTTTAACAAGGTTTAGCCCCGATTGAATAATTGAAGCCATCTTTCGGTAGGCTGGTGAAATTGTCATTTGTTCCAGCTTTGAATAAGCAGCTTCTTTATTGAGGGTATTTCGTCCACTTGATGATTCATTGTCAAGCAATGCAAAACGTAAATCGCGTGCCGATTGTTTAATCAATTCGCGTGTGCTGTTAATGGCCTCGTGAAACAGTTGGCCATTTTCACCCTCGGCCATCATACTGAACGAATTGTCGATGTAAACAAGCCGTAATTGCTCACCGGTTTGATCTGGCTTCTTTCCCGCTTTGTCCCATTCGGGGCCGGCAAATGCAAACACAATAAAAGCAATTGCTAGCATTCGCAGTAATAAAACAATGAGGTGTTTGAGTTTATTCTGTTTTCTGGTTTCGGCAGTGATGTTTTTGAGAAATTCAATATTGCTGAAATAAAGCTTTTTGTATCGCCTGAAATTAAACAAATGGATGATGATTGGAATCAGCAAGGCGAAAAGTCCGTAAAGAATTTCAGGATGGTTAAAGCTCATTGAATATTGTAATATTTGAATGGCCAAAAGTAAGGAAAAAGTTGTCAGATTTTAGTCGTCCGATGACCAAATAAAATCCGTAGGACCACTATACGCCAAATCAAAAAAGTGGTCAGACGACTAAAAGTTGGAAGCTGGAAGTCTTCAGTTGATAGTCAGTTCTCAAACAATCATTACCGGTTTAGTGGTCGGACGACTTTTTTGCTGCCGCGTATTAGTCGTCTGACCATATACACATAACCAGCCAACAACCGTTTATTTATTTTTAGGAAGCATCAAAATCAAAATATCTTACTTTTGATTTCTGCTAAAAGCAAAAGTAATGATGCTGAAAACAATAACACTAATCTTCATAATTTTTTCTTTTCCCATAATTACAATCAGCCAGCAAAGCTTTAAATCGCAACAACTAAATTTCGATAGGGTTCGGGTTGCTTATGCAGAAAAAGAAGCGGGGATGAAGCAACTGTTGAATCAGCAAAATATCATGCCCGATTCATTGGAAATATTCATCAGGGTGATTAAAAATGAAAAGCTGTTGGAACTGTGGGGAAAAAACATCAACGAGAGGGAGTTCCAGCTGATTACTACTTATGACTTTTGTGCATTCTCCGGTGTGCTTGGCCCAAAGTTGAAAAGAGGCGACAGACAAATCCCGGAGGGTTTTTACCAGATTGACCGTTTTAATCCTGCCAGTAAGTTTTATTTATCATTGGGGATTAATTACCCAAATACCTTAGATTTGATGTCAGGGTCATCCGATCCGGGAGGCGATATTTTTATTCATGGTGGCTGTGAGACAATTGGTTGTATTCCCATAACCGATGATAAAATCAAAGAGCTTTATATTTTTGCTATTGAAGCAAGAAATAACGGACAGAAAGAAATTTCTGTACATATTTTCCCAGCCAGGTTGACAGAAAAGGAGATGGAGTATTTACAAAAATCCTACCAAAAGAACCCCGAATTGATTGAGTTTTGGATTGGACTGCAATTAGGTTTTCAATATTTTGAGACACAAAAAACCCTGCCCTAAAGGACAGGGCAACTGATAGAATATACCTCGGTTGCCCTGTGCTTCAGCACAGGGTTGGGGAAAATGTTAAATCAAACCCTGATCCAACATGGCATTGGCTACTTTGAGGAAACCGGCAACATTGGCTCCTTTTACATAGTCAATATAACCATCAGCTTGTGTGCCGTTTTTTACACAAGCTTCGTGAATGCTCTTCATAATGTGGTGTAATTTGGCATCAACTTCTTCGGTCGTCCAGGCCAGTTTCATGGCGTTTTGGGTCATTTCCAAACCAGATGTTGCAACACCACCGGCATTTACAGCTTTGCCTGGTCCAAACAATATCTTGTTGTTTTGAAGTGTGTGAACAGCTTCTGGTGTTGAAGGCATATTGGCACCTTCTGCAACGCAAATACAGCCATTTTCTACAAGATTTCTGGCGTCATTTTCATCCAGTTCGTTTTGGGTTGCACAGGGTAATGCAACATCAACTTTTACTTCCCATGGGCGTTTGCCGGCAAAGAAAGTAGCTTCGGGAAACTCTTCTGCATAAGGCTCTACAACGTCCATATTGGATGCCCTGAGTTCTAATAAATAATCAATTTTATCACCGGAAATTCCTTCGGGATCGTGGATGTAACCATCAGGACCTGAAATGGTGACGACTTTTCCGCCCAATTCAGTAACTTTACTTGCAGCACCCCAGGCCACATTTCCAAAACCGGAAACGGCTACTGTTTTGCCTTTAAAGCTTTCCCCTTTGGTAGCCAGCATTTCCTGTGCAAAATATACAGCACCAAATCCTGTTGCTTCGGGACGGATGAGGCTTCCGCCCCAGTTTAAGCCTTTCCCGGTCAATACACCGGTATGCTCGCGAGCCAGCTTTTTATACATGCCATATAAATAGCCAATTTCTTTTCCGCCTACACCAATGTCTCCGGCAGGAACATCTGTGTCAGGGCCGATAATATGCACCAGTTCGAGCATAAATCCCTGGCAGAAACGCATGATTTCTGCATCTGATTTTCCTTTAGGATTGAAATCAGATCCACCTTTTCCACCGCCCATTGGCAGGGTAGTGAGGGCATTCTTGAAAATTTGTTCGAAGCCCAAAAACTTCAGGATGCTCAGGTTTACACTCGGGTGAAAACGTAAGCCGCCTTTGTAAGGTCCAATGGCATTGTTAAATTGAACGCGGTAACCCAGGTTCACATGTACGTTTCCTTCGTCATCCATCCAGGGGATTTTAAAAGTTAAAACCCGGTCGGGCTCTACAAGGCGTTCAATAATTCCTGCTGTTGAAAAATGAGGATTTTCGTTTACAACATCTTCAATTGACTCCAGTACCTCACGTACTGCCTGAAGGTATTCATTTTCTCCCGGATGCTTAGCTTCCAGATCGTTTAATATTTTATTTAGGTCCATGGCAATAAATATTTAATGATTTTACCAAAAAGTTTTTTGTTATTGATTAACACTGTTAAATAATTAACAATGCAAAATTAAACTTAATATTTAAGGTGCAAATTGCAGGATGTAAATATAGGATATTTTTAGTGGTTCTAAATAGGGGGCTTTTTTATTCAGCATTCGATTATTAGAATTCAGTAAATAATAATCTATGAATGTAATGAATAGTTTAAAAACCCCACCCCATCCCTCCCCCAAAGGGAGGGTGCGGGATACTCGCAAACCTTGTGAGCAACGGAAGTCCTCCCCCATGGGGGAGGATTTAGGTGGGGTTTTTAAAGCCATTAGTTAATATAAAGCACTTTTTGTTTTAGCAAATCAATCAATCACAACCCCATCAGCATAATATACCACGCTCTCCAGCATGCCATCCATATTGTATATTTTTTCGGCACCATGTTTCACATTCTTCACATAAGAAATCTCGCGCTGAAGTACACCATTGGGATACCAGGCTTTTTGCGTACCGGTTCCTTTTTCATAATTCCCAACACCAATTACAGTTCCATAAAGATTGTGGTAAACCCATTGGCCGGTAAAATAGCCCTTGTCGTAACGGCCATGGATTTTCAATTGGCCACTGGGATACCATTGATTGAAAATCCCGTCCAGTGTATCGTTGCTGTAAGTTTCTTCGGTGGCTTTGTTGCCGTCTTCATCAAAAGTTAAGGAGGAACCTTCCCGTTTGCCATCTTTGTAAATGGAATGTGATTCCAATGTCCCACTTGGATACCACCTGCTTTGAGGCCCATCCAATTTATTGTCTGTGTAAAAAACTTCCTGTTCTTTACGCCCATTCTCAAAATACCATGTTGATGGACCGTTGAGTTTCCCGTTTTTATAATTCAGTTCCGATTGCAGGTTTCCATTGTCCCAATACTGCTTTTTGTTTTCGGAACAGGCACTGAAGAGGAGGAGGGACAAGAGTGCTATGATTGTGATTTTGTTTTTGAAAATCATTAATTTGAAAGCTTAGAGGGTATGACTGGATCGGGTAGTTTCTGAATCGTATAATTGTTGTATTGTAGAATATTCCAATAAGTATTCTCTACATTTTTGCTTTTGCCTGTTTTCTCAAACTGATAAAATCCCCGTAACATTTTCATGGGTGCATATTTAAGACAACGGATCAGGTTTTTATCAAAGCGAAACAAACTATGCAGCGTATAATATGTAATGTCAAAACCTGCAAAGCCATAATTGTTTGGTTCTGTATTAAATTGTTGTTTGAAGCCTTTAATAAAATCCTGTGTGTTTTGTGATTGATAATCGATAAAATCAGTCGAAAAATACATCAGGTTCATATTGTTAGATTGCACTTCATCCAGGTTGTTGAGTCTGTCCCAGGTTGGCATTCCAATGACTTTAATATTTAACGAATCACGGAATTCATTCAGTTTATTCATTACATCCATTACAAATGCTTTGTTGTCACCATATACAACAACAAGGTTGGTGCGCAACGGACTGGCTGTGTTCATAAAAGGTTCAAGCCCATCTTTGGTGAAAGTGATTTGTGTGATCGAATTATTGAATGTTGTACTGTCTGTCATCATTTCTGAAATCAGTTCGGGCTTTATTGTTCTCCCTTCGAGCTTGTAGTCTGGTATTGGGCTGCGGTCGTCAAATTCTTCATCACGATGTGCAACACTTATTGCCAGATTGTAAATATCTGTATTTGAGATTTTAATTTCAGGGGGAAGTATGGAAGAGATTTTCTGCTGGATTTCTGATATTTTATTAGCGTCTTTGTACGATGTTTGATTTACCAGAAATACTTTGGCGCCACTAAAGTATTCTGGGATAATGACTTGAAGCATGTCAGCCTGGTATTTTGTACCCGATTTTACTTTAATAACCGTTCTGTATTTCTCGACTGTTTCGCTGCGGTACGATAGTGGGTTGACAATTGGAATATTGAAATTTCCGGCAAACAAAGCCACCTGATCAAAGCTTTGTTGGTAATAAGGACCGATAATAACATCCATTTCCCTGATCTCGGCCTTTTGCAAAACCTTGGTTGTTTTGGTGATGCTCTTGTCCACATCGTAAACAAACAGTTCAATATTCATTCCCAGCGACCGCATTGAATCAACGGCCATTAATGCGCCTTCGTAAAAATGGATAAACCGGAAAGGCTTGAAATTGCTTTGCTCGCTGGCTAAAAATTGCTCAACGTCCAGGCTGTCTGTTTCTTCAAGGAAAAACGGGATCATTAGCGCAACTTGAAATGTTTTATTTTTGATGGTTTTCAGCTTGTTGCAGCCAAGTGGTGTGGGTGGTTCCTGGTAATTTTTATCAATGGTTTCCTTCCCCTCCGGTTTTTCATCCGGAACATTAGCCGCAATAGTTGCTTTGTTTCCAACCGGTATTTTTACCGTTTGCCCGGCATACAATTTTGTACCCAACGATGGGTTCAAATCCAGTATTTCAGAAGCAGGTATTTTATAAAGCTTGGCTACTTTTTTGATTTTTGTGGTCTTGGTAATTTTGTGAACAATATAGGTGTTGGCAATTGTGATGCGTGGAATTCGAATGACTTGTCCGGTGTAAATCCGGTAAGTCAGACCTTCGTTGGCATCATAAATGTCGTCAGCGGTTACTCCATAATCGCGGGCAATGCTGTATAAAGTTTCTCTTTTTTTAATTTTATAAGAGATATATTCCGTTTTTTGAACAGCCTTTTCTTCCTGCTTTTTAGATGTCGCTGTTTGAGGAATTCGTAGCCGTTGTCCCGCACGGGGATGGTTTCCCAAGCCCGAATTTACTGCCCTGATTTTATCGGGTGTTGTTCCGTATTTTTTTGCAATACTTGTAAGGGTTTCACCGGCTTTAACGGTATGCCTAAAATCAGCTTTGACAGGAATATTTGGATCGAAGCTTATGTTTTCCTTTTCTTCCCCGGAGTTTAATACAGGAATTTTAATGTACTCACCTTTTCGCAAGGGCAGCATCAAAAGCGGGTTGGCATTTCGGATGGCCGATACCGGAATATTGTAAAGATCACCAATATGTGACAATGATTCGTTATTGGAAGCAATGTGGTAGAAGAAATCAAAATCAGCCCGTTTTAACTCTTTGGTAACTTCCTGCTCCTTGCTAATAGTAGGAATCCAGAGTTGCTGATCGATGCTAATTCCTGCTTCTGTACCCGGATTCTCATAATAAATCTCATCCACACTTACTTCGTAAGCCTTTGCAATGGCGTAAACCGTTTGTCCTTTCTGGACAGTGTGGATGTAAAACTGTTTGCCACTCCGCTCTTCAATTTGTTGCGAAACAACAATTCTGAGTTGCTGCTGTGCTTGCAGATTGGCAATACAAATAATAAAAATAAGGCCTAAAATTAACTTCTTCACAATGCTGTTGTTTGGTTGGAAAATGAATTCCAAAAATAGAATAAAGCCTAATACAAACGTGGAGGCCTGTAAGATTGTTGTATTTTTACGAACGTATATGTAAAATCGAAAACGTGACTATAAAAAGTAAAAAGCGGTATGCTGCTAATTTGTAGAATTATACGAAAACAAAACACGCTTGGTAAAATAGAAATAAACACAATATGGTGGGGATATTGAGTAATTACCTGCAACCAATAAGTACAATTTAATTCACAGACTAAATCACCAGGTGGGGATAGGTCCTTTGCCGATTCTGAAATCTAAGAATAGAATCTTTTATGACTACACCTTTATCAATATTTATTGCATTTTGGATGGTCTTGTTTTGCTTCCAGCTTGCCCGACCAGAAATCACAGATGGTAAATGTACAATTAGCGCAGCGGAAATAGACCTTGTAGCACTTTCCCAAAAATAACTTGGTGTATGATCAACCGCATAATAATCAATTTTATCAACTGATATCATTGGATTCTTAAAAGAAGTTGGCTTAGCAAAATAAAAACCCATTCCTTCATCACAGCTTACATCAATAATTAATGTGCCAGCCTTTAGCCTGGATTTTTCATCCTCGTTCACAAAATTGATAGGATCATCTGTGTCTTGATAGATGCCATTAATTATTATTTCAGACTCATTGATCAAATCTAATAATGGTCTTTCTGATCCGTCATGTTTCACAATAAGTAATCGTGGTTCGTTCCCTTCTCCCTTTCTAATTCGAACATAATTTACATCCAGCACTTCTTCTCTAACCATATGATCCGGTCTTTGAATGCAAATAGTTATGTCTCTGAAACCATGTGCTTTTAATGCATAGATGGCTCCTCGACTGACAGCTCCAAAACTAAATATGGTTGCCTTTCTTTGATTTCCATAATGACCGTCTATTCCCTTTAGTTGAAGCGCATGTATAACTGCACTGTAGCCAGCCAATTCATTGTTTTTATAGAAGGTATGCCGTCCTACCTGTCCATTAGGAGTCCATACAAACATATCTTCGAACGCAATTAATGTCTGCTTCCGATCAATAGCGGCTTGTGTAACCTGCATTTGCTGGGCACAATGAGGGTAGCCCCACAAAATACCACCTTCTTTTAGCTCCATTAAATCCGATAAAATCGGTTTGGCAATTATGACTGATCCAATATCGGATAATATTTCAGTCCGTGAAGCCATTCCACCAGTTTGCTCAGCGATTTCTTTATCATCGATATTGAAAGGAGCACCGTAACCTTTCTCAAAGATTAGCTGTCTGCGAATTGATTCGGGAAGTCTTTTTAAATGCTCCGGATGGATGGGGAGGCGTCTTTCGTCCTCCTTTTTTGAAGTGCCTATTACACCCATTTTTAATAAGGTCATAAGAATCTCTTTTTTAGATTGAAATGAATCGCAGATTAATGAGATAGGCGAAACATCAGAATAAATTTCTGGAGATACTTATTTTCCAGTGATCAGGCATTAAGTTGATGACCAGCGTTTCAACAATCAAATAAGGGCTAAAAAAAAAGACCTCAATGGTTCGCAAGAATGGAGCGAAGAGGATGATTAATATCAACGGATAAATATTCCAGAGTCAAAAATACATCTAAAAATTGAATTCTTGGGCCCTCATCAAAGTGTTCCCATACTTATACCATTGATGTCATCATATGTTCTTGTCGCAGTGGGGTATCCAATTACGAATATTAAGGAAATAATTCAGGAAGTGATATTATTGAATGGACTCATTTACTTTTTGACAAGTTTAATTGAATCCGAAAAAAACCGAAAAGAACTTGTGTTTTTATAATTTCAGGATTATCAAGAAAAAGGCAGCAATTAATAATGTATAAACACAATAGCCTTAACAAGAAATATCATAAATTGTACACCTTTATGATCTTTAACGTAACAAGAAACATAAAACTATTGGTTATAGATCAAGTGTTACCTCGTAGAAGTAACTGTCCGATATAATTTTTCCTTTGTAAAACTGATTATCGGGTGAAATCTACTCCCTGCGGCCTGCAAATATTCGTATAATTTTGAGAAAAGTAGTTGGTAAAATTTATTTTATTCATCCAATGCGAAATTGTGATAAATAGATATATTTGTTTCGGATGAATGTGAAAAATTACATTGCAGGAATAGTCCTTGTTTTTTACTTCGGACTGCTTGGATATTTATACCTCGGCATTGGGCAGGGAAAAACTTATCCTGCCAAGCCAATCAGTATAATCGTGCATTCAAAACCGGGTTCGGCCATTGATTATATGGCACGTAAAGTGGCTGAAATAGCACGTAAATATAGCGATGTAGCATTTGTAGTCGAAAACCGTTCGGGTACACAAGGCCTTGTTGCCATGCAACATGTACTCGATATGAAGGCCGATGGTTATACTTTGCTCGGGGTTACCAAGTCTTTTGTTTCGACGGTAATGGTAAATAAAAGCAAGGTCAGCCTCGATGATTTTCTGTTTATCGCAAATATGGTTTCCGATCCCGAAGCACTCATTTCAAATAAAGAAAGAAATTTTACATCACTCAGCGATATAATTGAGGATGCAAGCAGCGGTGAAACAACACAGGTTTGGATAGGTCCCGGAACCGGAAGCCGCGATCATTTAATGGCCATGAAGACTTGGGAAACTTTAGGAATTAATGCCACATGGATTGATTACAAAAGTGGACCACAGTCCATTCTTGCCATGCTCAGAAACGAATCGGCTGTTTATGTGGGTAATCCTGCCGATATCAAAGGAAAAACCGATTTGGCAGTTATTTCAATTGCAAGCGATAAACGCTTAAACGCACTTCCTGATGTCCCGACCTTCAAAGAACAGGGCTACGATTTAAACGAATCGATGTGGCGGGGCTTTGCTTTTAAAAAGGGTGTTCCTGAGGAAGCCCGGGAATATGTCACCAAAGTACTGCAGGATGTTGTAAATGATGAAGAATGGAAGAACTATTGCAATGAAACTGCTGTGTTTTCAAGCTTTGAAAAGCAAGAAGAATTTACAAAGAGAATTGTTCAGGAAACAGTAGAAACCGATCATTATTTAAACAAAGCTGGCTTACTGGTTTCTTATGTAAATAAAAGTTCCATCCATTTGCTGATCGTTTTTTTGATTGTCGTTTCTGTTGTCTTTTTATTGTTGTTTGCGTTTAACAAATTTAGTCGCCGGGAATTTAATTACGATCAAGTTATTGGAGCTAGTATCCTCAGTTTTTCACTATTTTTTTATTTTCAGACTACATTGTTTCAAATACCCGAAACGGTAAATATTACAAGTCCTGCTCTTATTCCTAGAATTTGGATTATTACTTTGGTGTTCTTGAGCGTAATACTTATCATCCAATCAAAAACCAAAAGGAAACAACCCGTAAAAGCTACGCCAGGCACTGTTTTAATTATCATTGCTTTATTACTTGCTTACTTGTTCGCCATGCAGTGGATTGGTTACTTTTTTACGACACCGGTTTTTATATTGGCAGCAATGTATTTATTGAAATACCGCAAAGCTGCTTTTATGACAATTAACGCATTTGGTTTTGTGTTGTTCAGTTATTTTGTTTTTAATAAACTTTTACATATTGACTTGCCTTTGGGATGGTGGTTCATCTAATTTGAACTTATTGTGCCAGATATAAATACTAAGCACCAAATAGCAAAAAATAAATTGCAAAACTTGTCTGTATGGATAAAAGACTAATTAGCAATCTTTAAATTGGAAAAATGTTTGGAAATTTGAATTTAGAAAATTGTTATTTATTTGTTATTTGAAAATTGAGGTTTGTAATTTCAGTTAAAAAAGTTTGTAATGGTAATATTAGAAGACTGGGAAACACCAAATAAGCGATGGGAATACTAAACGATCTCTGGCTGGGCCTACAGGAATTCGGTCAATTTTTGCCGATACTAATGATGTTTATCGGTGTTATTATCGGAATTGTTGTAGGTGTTCTGCCCGGTTTGTCTCCATCTATTGGAGTTGCACTTATGCTTCCGGTTACATTTGGATTGGACCCCATCAGTGCATTGGTGTTGTTGGTCTCGGTTTATCTGGCTTCAAATTATGGCGGCTCAATAACGGCAATTGCAATCAATACACCCGGAACGCCGGGAGCGGTAGCAACTACTTTTGACGGCTACGAACTTACCAAACAAGGCAAACCGCTGTACGCCTTGATGACATCATTAACTGCTTCAACAATTGGCGGTTTAGTTGGAACGATAATTCTGATTTTGTTTTCGGTACCCCTGGCGACACTCGCGCTGTCGTTTGAATCATACGAATATTTTGCATTGGGCGTTTTTGGCCTCACCATTATTTCTTCCCTTGCGGGAAAAAGTCCTTTGAAAGGATTTATTTCTTCGGGTATTGGTTTGTTATTGATAACGATAGGATTTGATACCCAATTGCCTTTTTCCAGGTTTTCGATGGATATTCCTGACTTGGCGGATGGTATTACATTCATTCCTGCACTAATAGGTCTTTTTGCATTGGGCGAAATATTTTACAGTATCGAAAAAGGGGATACGGTTAAAGTAGAAAAAACAGCAAAAGTTGACCTCTCGAAAACCCTTCCTGTGAAGAAGCTGTTACAGCTAAAAACCATTATGTTAAAATCTTCTGTAATTGGCACTTTGGTAGGATGTATTCCCGGAGCGGGTGGAACAATCGCTACTTTTATTGCTTACGACAGTGCCAAGAACAGCAGCAAACATCCTGAAGAATTTGGTAAAGGATCGCTTGAAGGTGTTGCTGCACCCGAAGCTGCAAACAACGGTTCGGTAGGTGGTGCCCTGGTGCCTTTGTTAACACTTGGTATTCCCGGTAGCGCCTCAACAGCAGTCTTAATAGGAGCTTTAATGATTCATAAAATAAACCCCGGTCCTGAACTTTTTAATAAGGAACCCGGATTGGTTTATGGTATTTTTGTCAGCCTGTTTTTTGCCAATATCTTTATGTTTTTTGTCGGGCTGATGGGCAATAAACTTTGGATTAAAATTATTGCTGCCCCTAAATCTCTGCTTTATCCAATCATACTTGCGCTGTCATTTATTGGTAGTTATTTTATTCAGAACTCGGTATTTGATGTCGGTATCTGTATTGCCTTCGGAGTATTAGGTTGGTTGTTAAAAAGAGGAGATTTTCCAACCGCACCGGTTATCCTGGGATTGATATTGGGTAAAATGATTGAAGAAAACTTGCGCTTATCTTTAATCAAAGGGGATTGGATTGATTTCTTCACCCGCCCCGGAAGTCTGATTATTATTGTGCTGGCCATCGTTTCATTTTTCATGCCTTATATCAAGAAAAAGCTGATGAAGAAGGGAGTTTAATACCAGGTCAAATGAAACAAACGCTATTCTATTCCCACTCGATAGTTGCCAGCGGTTTTGAACTGATATCGTACACCACGCGGTTCACCCCTTTTACTTTATTGATGATGTTGCTGGAGATCAATGCTGGATTTCAGACTGTAAAATGAACCTGCAAAGTCTTTTTGTTTATCGTATCATTTATACATATTTAAGATTCAACTTGGAAAATGTATATAAAACAGTTATTTTTGCAAAATGATAATTAAAAGGGAAATACAGAGGGAATTGGAAAAACTTATGTTGGAGTATCCAGTTGTTACCATAACCGGGCCAAGGCAATCGGGTAAAACTACCCTAGCCCAAACCACTTACCCGGTTTATACCTATTGTAATCTTGAGAACCCCGAAATACGGAATCTGGCTTCAACTGACCCCAATGCATTTTTTAAAGCATTTCAGTGGCCTGTAATTATCGATGAAATACAGAGGGTTCCACAACTTTTGTCGTATATCCAAACTATTGTGGATGAAGAAAAAGTAAATGGCATGTTTCTACTTACCGGGAGTCATCAGCTTTCGCTCGGCGAGGCGGTTTCCCAGTCTCTTGCTGGACGAACAGCATTGCTAAGGTTGTTACCTTTTTCTATCAAAGAACTGCAATCTCATGAAATAGATTTGGACAGAGACGAGTTCATTTATCGCGGATTTCTTCCGAGGATCTATGATCAAAACCAAGATCCTACAAAAGCAAACCGTAATTATCTACAAACATATGTTGAAAGGGATTTAAGACAGGTTCTGCAAATAAAGGATCTGTCTCAATTTGAAAACTTCCTGAGGCTGTTGGCTGGCAGGGTAGGCCAGGTTATAAACTTACATTCAATTTCGGGTGATCTGGGAGTTTCTTCCACTACCCTGTCCCAGTGGTTATCGGTACTTGAAGCGTCTTTTATTGTTTATAAACTACAGCCATACTATAATAACTTGGGCAAACGGATAATAAAATCACCAAAGATTTATTTTACTGATGTGGGCTTGGTCTCTTATTTACTTGGAATTGAAAATAAAAATCAAGTAATGCGTGACCCGCTTTTGGGTGGTTTGTTTGAAAACATGATTGTAATGGACGCTGTTAAAGAGCGGTTGAACATGGGGCTGGAACCACGATTATATTTCTATAGGGACAATAATAAAAACGAAGTTGATCTTATCTTCGATAAATATGCGGTAGCGATACCAATTGAGGTGAAAGCAGCCATGACCTATAACGATAGGTTTGTTAAGGGATTAAACTATTTTCAAAAGATTTGTAAGAAATCCGGGAAAGGATATTTGGTTTATGGTGGTGAATTAAGCTATTCAAGCCAAAATCATGCAGTAATTAATTTCAGAAATATTAATCAGATATTTTCTTAATTCAGATTTTCAAAGGCTAAGAAACATTTTGGGAAAGTTGTAAAGTACCTATTCCCACTCAATAGTTGCCGGCGGTTTTGAACTGATATCGTACACCACGCGGTTTACACCTTTTACTTTATTGATGATGTCGCTGGAAACTTTGGCCAGGAATTCGTAGGGCAGTTGCGACCAATCGGCGGTCATGCCATCGGTGGAACCAACAGCGCGGAGAGCTACCACATTTTCGTAGGTTCGTTCGTCTCCCATTACACCTACTGTTTGTACAGGAAGAAGTACAGCAAAAGCCTGCCAGACCTCATCATACAAATTCATTTCTTTCATGGTATTGATGTAAATGTAATCCACTTCCTGCAAGAGGCTAACACGTTCAGCAGTTACATCGCCAAGAATTCGGATGCCTAAGCCCGGCCCGGGGAAGGGATGACGGTTAATCAGGTCAGCAGGCATGTTTAAAGCTCTGCCAATACGTCTTACTTCATCCTTAAATAATGAATTAAGAGGCTCAACAATTTTCAGTTTCATGAAATCGGGCAAGCCACCAACATTGTGGTGTGACTTGATGGTTGCTGATGGGCCTTTAACTGAAATAGATTCGATAACATCGGGGTAGATTGTGCCTTGTGCCAACCATTTTACGTCTTCAATTAAATGGGCTTCGTTATCAAATATATCGATAAATTTATTTCCAATTATTTTGCGTTTGGCTTCAGGATCTTTAATACCTTTCAAGGCATTTATAAATTCTGATGCTGCATTTACACCTTTTACATTTAGCCCCATGTCTTTGTAGGAATGCAATACATCTGCAAATTCATTCTTGCGCAACAAACCGTTGTCAACAAAAATGCAATATAAATTTTCGCCAATGGCTCTGTCCAGCAGTACTGCGGCCACTGACGAATCAACGCCACCGGAAAGGCCAAGAACCACTTTTTCGCCATGCAATTTTTCGCGTAAGGATTGTACTGTTGTTTCGATAAATGAATCGGGTGTCCAGTTTTGGGAACATCCGGAAATCTTAACCACAAAGTTTTTTAAGAGCGTTTTGCCTTCGGTAGTGTGGTAAACTTCGGGGTGGAACTGAATGCCAAAGGTTTCTTCGTTTTCAATTTTGAAACCGGCTACTTCCACGCTGGCCGTGCTGGTAATTTTATTGAAATTTTTGGGTAGATGAAGAATAGTATCACCATGCGACATCCAAACCTGGGTATCGTGCGACATGCCTTTCATCAGTAAACATTCCGGATTGATAAAGCCAAGGTTTGCCCTGCCATATTCGCGAATTTCTGATGGCAAAACTTCGCCGCCATCGGCCTGCGCCAAAAATTGCGCACCGTAACAAACCCCAAGTAATGGAATCTTTCCCCGGATTTTGCTTAAATCAGGAATGGGTGCATCTTTGTCCCGCACCGAAAACGGGCTTCCCGAAAGGATGACCCCTTTAATATCCGGGCTAAGTTCCGGTATTTTATTGTAGGGATAAATTTCACAATAAACATTTAACTCTCTTACTCTGCGTGCGATAAGCTGCGTGTATTGGGAGCCGAAATCGAGGATCAATATGGTTTCTTGCATGGGCGCAAAGATAGGAGAAAATGGAAATAGTCTAATGTTTAAAGTCTAAAGTTCAAAGGGAATATCAAAAAATATTAAGCTGCAATTTCTTGATTGGCCCATTAATTATCTGCCGCAGAGAAGAGTTCGTGAGGAATGACCACTAATCATCCAGCGGAACCAGGCGGTCGTCGTAAGCAGGAAAGAATGTTTTGTCATGGGGATTGAAACGCCAGTATTTATCTGACCTTTCTGCTTTCGGAACAGTTTTGTCGAGATATGTATTCAGTAAAAAGTCATAAGTGTAGCCTGCATAAGTTCTGCCCAATTGATAAGCATACTCATATAAACTTGCTTTTTCGAGCGAATC
>QMPA01000039.1 GCA_003650365.1 Bacteroidota bacterium
CCATTTTTCGTGCGTTATGCAATAGGTGATGTTAACTATTGGGACCGCAATCCTGCCGATGATTTAAGTGCGCCTATTCCAATTACGATTTACGATCCGGTGGATGTTCAGGAGATGCTGTCAGAAACAAACTTAAATCTTTATCCAAACCCTGTTTCCAATCAACTTACCATTGAGTTTAAGCGGTATCAACAACAAGTGATTGAAATGGAGATTTTCGACTTGACCGGACGGATGATTAAACAAGACCGGATTTTGCAAAGAAGTACTACAATAAACCTGGAAGATTTAGAAACAGGAATGTATTTTGTAAAGCTGCAATATGGAAAAACTGCTGAAATACATAAAATATTTATCAACTGATTACATTGCTAAAATTGAAGAAATGCCGGGTCAAAAACCACCGGCATTTTCTTTTTTAATACTTATGAAATATTCTATAAATAGGTTTCTTTTCACCTTAGTTTTTGTCGTTACCACACTTTTGTCCACGGTAAATGGGCAGGTAATTCCCGACACAATATTCAATAAATTGTTGCGAACCGAGAATGGGGGATGGGTTGCCGGCGATGCAACTTATTCGGTGTTTTTGCCGGATGGACGAACACTTTGGTTGTTTGGTGACAGTTTTATAGGGACGGTTAATCCAGACAGTTCTTTGGCACCCGGTGCAAAAATGATTAGAAATTGTGCTGTATTGCAAGAAGGTGATAGCATGACCGCAATGTACCAGGGCAGCTTTGAAGACCCTGATGATTTTGTGCTTACCAATACGCCTGATTCTACCTGGTTTTGGCCCGAACATGGTATTGTTGAAGAAGATACACTCAGGTTTATTTTTTCAGAATTCGGTCATGGAGACGGTGAGCCTGGCTGGAATTTTGAATATCGGGATGCCTATCTGGTCAATTTTACTTATCCCGAACTTGAATTTATTGACATTGTATTATTGCCTTATTATCCGTTGAACGGCGTAATGTATGGTGACAGATTAATGAACTATGATGGCTATACATACATTTATGGACGAAAAGAACATAATCCTGAAACCCATGTGCCTTATGCCCATTTGGCACGGACACCAATTGGTGAGCTAACAGGAGAATGGGAATTTTACAATGGAAGCGATTGGTCAGATGATGCCGCTAGCTCAGCATGGATTTCTTTTCAGGCTGTGTCACAACAATATGGCGTGTTTCCGCATGCCGGAAAATTTGTCCTGATTACACAGCAAATCTGGCTTGGGGGCAAAATTTATTCCTTAACAGCCAATTCTCCGGAAGGGCCTTGGGGGAATTTTACCGAACTCTATACGACGCCTTATCCTTTTGAAGATATGTTTACCTACAACGCTTACCCACATCCGCAATTTGATGAGGATAATGCTTTGCTAATTTCTTATAATTCCAATGGCGATTTCTGGGAGATATTTAACAATGTTGAGTTATACAGACCCCGGTTTATCCGTATTCCTTATACAATGATTGATACTTCGTTTACACCCCTCGCGGTGATGCCTGCTGTTGAGCAGAATGTTCGTATCGCTAAATGTTTCCCAAATCCGGCTTCCGACCAACTTACCATTTCCTTCTCCATAAAAGAAGATGATATTGTACAGCTTAAAATTTACAATTTATTTGGAAGTGAAGTGTTTGTTAGTCCCGGGAAATGGTTCCCAAGTGGGGAAAACAACATCGAAATTTCACTCGCAAATCTGCCAAATGGAATATATATTTATCGCATAAACGGATTAAGTGGAAAGTTCGTTCTTAATTAATTTACTTTGTGAAACTCTGTGCTTTCTCTGTGAACCTCTGTGTAACAGCTATTCACGAAGGGCCACAAAGTACAGATGTAAATTATTAATTTTCATTTAATTATGCATTTTTCAATTTGAACGAAACTTGAATTAATTCTCGAAAGAATAGCCTATGAGACTGACGATTGACCACAAAAGCCCTGTACCCCTGCATGCCCAGGTTGAAAGCCTGGTGCGCGAAATGATAAAATCTCCTGAGTACCAGAATAATGCTTTATTACCTAACGAAACGAGCCTGGCAAAGCAATTGGGTATTTCGCGAAATACTTTGCGACAGGCATTTAACAAACTGGTTTATGAAGGATTATTGGTTCGGAAAAAAGGAGTGGGCACACGTGTAGCCGATAAGAGTGTTAGTACAAGGGCAAACAATTGGCTTAGTTTTTCGCAGGAAATGAAAGCCAGCGGGATTGAAATAATCAATTTTGATTTGCAAGTATCATGGGTTGAGGCAGATAATAAAACTGCGACATTTTTTGATATTGAAAAGGGAAAAAGGATAATGAAACTTGTGCGACTGCGTGGTCGTGCAGAATATCCTTTTGTTTACTTCGTATCTTATTTTCATCCCCGTATCGGCTTGACCGGTAAAGAAGATTTCAGGAGGCCGCTTTATGAGATTTTGGAAAAAGATTATTCTGTTGTTGTAAAACTATCTAAAGAAGAGATTGGTGCAGAGCTGGCAGGAAAAGAGATTGGTGAAATTCTGGGTATCAATTCTTCCAGTCCTATTTTAAAGCGCAAACGTTTTGTATTTGACCCGGGGGGAAGACCGGTGGAATATAACCTGGGTTATTATCGTGCTGATAGCTTCACCTACACCATTGAAAGTGAGCGTGAAATATAGTGTCCAGTCATTTGTCAAGTGATACATTCTAATCCCATTTCCCCCCCTTAACTCAAGAAGTACTAATTTCTAATTGATCTAATTATTCTAATTGACCTAAACAAATCCCAAATTTCAATTTCTAAACTTCAATTTCAAGTATTAAACATTTTGGACTTAGACATTTTTAATTATTTAGAACAATTAGACATTAGAACAATTCGGTCAATTCTTTTTTTCAGCTACTCCTCCAGAATTTTATCGATAGGAATACGGATAAAAACGGGTCTGTATTTACTTGCATCCTGAAATAAATCTTCAAGATTAAAGCTGTTTACACAATAGGAAACAAGAAGTTCGTCCTGCTCAGTAAATTCAGGATGTGCAACAGGGTTGTATGCGAACAAATCTTTCGCAACTTTTAAGGGTTTCAATTTGTAAAGTTCTTTTTTATTTTTCCATCCTGTATAGGGCAAATCGGAAGTTACTGAATAAAGGCTGCTCTCCAGAAAATCACCCGATTGTGTCAATAGTACATATTTATCTTTTAGTTTGATAATGCTGAATTGTTCAGAACTTTTGAAATCAGTCATGGGTTTTGCCAGCTGTGAAACTTCCACCCATTCCTCCCCGGTGTAAAACTCCCAGGGCAGCAGAATATTACCCTTCGGCGCACGTGCCACATAAGGAAATTTATCTCCTGCTCCATAAATATAGGTGTAGTCAGGATCGTCATCACATACTGCATGCCCCCAGTGGATTTCTACTTCTCCCGGATAATTAAAATGGTCAATTTTTTCGAGTTTCAGGCTGGGTAGAGAAAATGTAGCGAGGTTGGCCCCTGTCCATCTAAATCCCCAGTTTCCGGTATCGGCCTGGTAAAATGCCGTCATAAAAACTTTGAGTTTTCCATTTTCTACAAAGCCATCGCCGGGCCAGTACCAAAGGGAATCTTCCGAAAATTCATTTCCTTTTATGGCTTCGGGAGGGATAAGCAGTGATGATTCCCAGCCATCTATAATTTGATAAAGGCTTCTTAATGAATCTCCGTCCTGAACGGCAAATGCATTTCTGATAAATACCGGGCTGCGTTTTTCACGGCTTCCATCAGGGTTAACAGTTCCCAAAAATGAATCCCCGAAAATCCAAACAGTCCGTCCGTCAGGTAATGGGACAGAATAAAAACCATCCGCACCTGTTACACCGCAACAATCGCGGGCAAAAAAGTCAGTAAATTTATAATCCACATAAATCGAATCGCTTGTTCCGGTTTCTTGTGGATTGGGTGTGTTGCCGCAAGAAGTGATGAGGAAACCGAGAATTGTAATTGCGATGAATTTTGAGAGATTTATCATGATTTTATTGCTCTTGTTTCTATTCATTTGTTAATCTGTGAATCAGTGGCATAATTTGAATGTCATTATTTGATTTATTTGAATAGTTGTTTTAGTTAATGATTTTCAGTTAAATTCTTTAGCACTGATTATTCATTCACATATTCCTGAATGGCTTCTTTCCAAATTAAATACCCTTCACCATTAATATGCAATCCATCGAGGCTGTATTTCGGGTTCATTTTGTTTTGCCCGTTTGCAAAGAGTGAAAAAAGGTCGATATAAACCAGCTTGTTTTTTTGTGCTATTTCTTTTAGCTGGGTATTTATTGCCATCAAATCCGAATTCTTTCGTGTAGTATGAATGGCATCATCAGTAGGCAATTCGCTTTGGATATAAATCTTTGTTCGAGGGGAAGCTTGCTGAATATTTGCAATTATTGTTTTGTAGTTTTCAATAATGTACTCCACGCTTTTCCCATTTGCGAGGTCATTGGTGCCAATCATGATGAATATTTTTGATGGTTTGGATTCTGTCACTTCATACAATCTTTCAAGAATACCATCCGTATCATCACCACCAATTCCGCGGTTTTTTATATTGGGATTTTGAAATAATTCTGCCCATTCGCAACCATCGGTAATACTGTTTCCGAGGAAAATAATTTCATTTTCCGTATTGGGAAGCGTTTCAAAGTTTTCTTTCTTGTGATAGTAATATGCTTTCATGGCCTGGTTCCAGGCATCCATATCTTCGGCAAATTTATCGTAAGCCATAATTTCATCAATCTCTTGCTGCGAAAGTGTGCTGCTCATCGAAGGTGGCGCATCTTCAACTTTGCTTCCCCATTTTTTATTGGGTTCAGAATCCATTTTCAAAACCAGTTTTCCACCATCTACAAGTTGGGAATGGTAAAACCAGGGCTTTGTCAGTTTCTCCCCGTCTAACTTTGCCGATTGGACGTATTTATTATCACGGGAAACATTTTTTGCTTCAATAATAAATTCTTTTCCTGAATAATAATTGCTGTCCAGATGAATCGTAACCTTCTCAAAAATCGGACTCCCAATTTCATAAATTGGATTAATTGAAGCACCGCCATCCATTTGAAAAAGTCCCATGGCACTCATTACAAACCAGGCACCCATTTGACCCTGGTCTTCGTCACCGGGCCAGGCATCTATTCCATCCCCATAAAAACCATACAGTATTTCCCGTACCCATTTTTGGGTCAGCCAGGGAGCACCGGCATAATTGAACAAATATGCTGCTTGCATATTGGGCTGATTGCCGTGGTTAATCGGTAAAATTCCAACACCAATCAAACCATTTTCATGAAGATGTTCAGAGTTAAAACGGTGAGGCAATGATTTTTCAAATCCTGTTTCCAATCGGGAAATGTATTCTTCTTTTCCCAATAAGTCCAATAATCCTTTTTGGTCGTGGGGAACAAAATAAGTGTATTGCCAGGCGTTTCCTTCGACAAAACCTGGCCCTAAAAATACTGAGTGTCCATAAGGTGAAAAATTTTCTTCCCAACTTCCGTCAGCGTTTTTCATCCAAACATATCCCAATTCTTTGTTAAAAACATTCTGATAATTAAAAGCTCTTTTTGTGAAGGTTTTATAATCCGATTCCTTGCCGAGTGCTTTTGCCAGTTGTCCGACTGTCCAGTCATCGTAGGCGTATTCCAATGTATTTGAAACAGGGCCTTCTTCGTTGGGCACAAACCCAAGTTTCATGTATGAAGCAAGATGCCGGTTGCCAACCAAACCACCGCCTTCATGCAATTTTCCTTGCTCCATTTGGTTATGGCGAATGGCTTTGTACATTTTGTCAACATCGTAATTTCTGATTCCTTTTTGATAGGCACTCACCATCAATGGAATTTCGTGGGAAGCAACCATAATACTGGAATATTCAATCCCCGTTGGCCCTTTCGGAAGCCAGCCTCCTTTGTCGTAAATTTCCAGCAGCGATTTCACCCAGCTATTGGCAATTTCCGGATGTTGCAAAGTCCACAATTGATTTACATTCCAGAAAGTATTCCAGAATCCATCACCACCGTAAACCACATCTTCCGCATTTTCAAGTTGCTGTACTTTCTCGTACATATCAACATATTTACCATTCACATCGCTCCAGATTGTGCGGCTGGCATAAACGCGGTACATATTGGTATAAAACTTTTTAATGTCGGTTTCGCTGCCCCCTTCAACTTCTATGGTGCTTAAGAGCTTATTCCATGTATCCTGGTTGTTTTTAACACAGGCCTCAAAATCCCAGTTAAAGGGATTCATTTCTGTTTCAAGATTTAATCGGGCTTGCTCGATACTGACTAAGGAAATTCCACTTTGAACCTCAATTTGTTCACCTTCTTCAGTAGAAAATGATAAAAAAGCACCCAAATCGTTGTCGCCAAAAATGTTCCATATTTCTTTGGTATCGAGAAAAACATCATCGTTTAGCCAACCATTAAACGCATCGAAAGGCTTGCTAAAACGCATCACAAAATGTAGTGTAAACTGGTTGTAATTTGCACCGCGTAAACTTTGCTGAATGCAGTGGCCCTGAATTTCCGTATCAGAAATTTTGGTGATTTTTGACTCAAAAACTTCATAGCCGTATTCGGTAGGAATTTTTAAATCGATTAGTATTCTGGCCGAATCCGATTTGGGGAAAGTATATCGCTGATAGCCCGCTCTGGTAGTTGAGGTGAGTTCGGCTTTGATTCCATAATCATCAAGAAAAACAGAATAATAACCGGGTTTTGCGATTTCTTTTTCATGTGAGAAACGGGAACGGTAACCAAGGTCAGGTTCTTTTTCTTTACCCGGGATAATCTGCAATTTTCCTGTAGCAGGCATGCAAAGCAGTCCGCCCATCGTCCATGAATGCAAATGGCTAAAACCCGAAATATTGTGAATTTTGTATTCGTAACCGGCTTTCCAGCCTTTGCGCTGATTATCGGGACTAAGTTTCACCATTCCAAAAGGCATGCTCACACCGGGAAACACCATCCAACGGGCGAAAGTGGTTCCCATTAAAGGGTCAACATAATCGACAGGGGGTTTTTTCTGGTTTTGGGCTGTAACAGTAATTCCAAAAACAATGCTCAATATCAGTACAAGTACTTTTTTCATGGTTTATTTTTTTATTGGATTTGACATTGATGGGGGTGCATCTTCAGGACTGCTTCCCCATCTTTTGTTTGGTTTCGACCCCATTTTCAGTACCAACTTTCCACCATCTACTAATTCTGAGTGGAAGAACCAGGGTTTGTTTAGCGGTTTTCCGTCCAATTTTGCCGATTGGATATATCTGTTTTTTGCCGACACATTTTTTGCTTCAATAACAAATTTTCCACCGGGATAATATTTGTTATCAAGATGAATTGAAATTTTTTCGAAAAGAGGACCACTGATTTCGTAAAAGGGTTCGGTATTTCCTCCGCCATTCATCACGAATAATCCCATTGCACTCATCACATACCAGGCACCCATTTGTCCCTGATCTTCATCGCCGGGCCATCCGTCAACCGGTGTCGAGCCATAATAAATATCCATTATCTCTCTGGCCCATTTTTGTGTTTTCCAGGGTTGCCCTGAATAGTTAAAAAGATATGCTGCCTGCATATTGGGTTGATTGCCATGATTAATAGGGTAATCGTGAAACAAATCGCCGGAGGCATTAAAATTTGTTTCTTTTGATTTCTCGAAACCAATAGTTAATCTTTCATTAAACTCATCTTTTCCAAGAAGTTGAATTAAGCCTTGAACATCATGGGGCACAAACCATGTGTATTGCCAGGAGTTACCTTCTATAAATCCGGTTCCTTTCCATGCATCAGCACGAATTTCATCTCCGAATGAACTTGATGTTTCTACCCAGGTACCATCAGTATTTTTTGCCCGCATAAAGCCTTTTTCGCTATCAAAAACATTTTTGTAATTATAAGCACGCTTTTTGAAATATTCATAATCATCTGTTTTTCCAAGTGCTTTAGCCATTTGAGAAACATTCCAATCGTCAAAAGCATATTCAAGCGTATTTGAAACAGGGCCTTCTTCATTTGTGCCGAAAAAATATTTTTCAGTACCCGGTCCATGAGGGACATATCCAAGTTCCATATATGGTTTTAATTGCCGGTTGCCAACCAAGCCTCCGCATTCGTGGGCTTTGCCGGGTTCCATCTGAACATGTTTGATGGCTTCATAAGCTTTGTTGACATCATAGTTCCGAATGCCTTTTTGGTAAGCACTGTTAATTAATGCCACTTCGTGCGAGGCAACCATTATACTCGAATATTCTATGGTGGCCGGTCCTTTGGGAAGCCACCCGCCACGGTCATTTATTTCGATAAGTGACTTAACCCATGAGTTTGTTATTTCAGGCGTTATTAATGCCCAAAGCTGGTTCAAATTCCAGAAGGTATTCCAGAAAGCATCGCAGCCATAAATTGGGGAGTCTTTATCATCGAGCTGAACAATCTGTTCACACATATCTACATATTTTCCGTTTACATCGCTCCAGATTGTTCGTGCGCTGTATGAGCGATAGAAGTTGGTATAAAATTTCTTTTTGTCCAGTTCAGTACCGCCTTCAATTTCGATTTTACTTAACAGACTATTCCATATTTGGCGGGCATCATTTTTTACTGCATCAAAATCCCAGTTGAATTTTGACATTTCTGTTTCCAGGTTTAAACGTGCCTGCTCAATACTTACCAGTGAAATTGCTGTTTGAACCTGAATAATTTCATTGTCAGATGTTGAATAATTCAGGAAAAAGCCAACATCACCACGACCATAAATTTCATAAGTATCTTCTTTAATTACATCATCTTTATAAGTAAGTTCAGTATTATAAGGAAGTGGCGAATCGCCGGGACGATCCTCTCTGTCGACAACCCAGCCTCCGAAAGAGTCAAAGGGTTTATCAAACTTTATCACAAAATGAATTATATATTCGTTATTCAATTCCGAAAAAGTATCAAAGGTTTTTTGTTTAGAATAGCCTTCAATTTCAGTATTGCTTATTTTTTTTACATAAGCCCAGTCAACAACATATCCATATTCTGTTGGCGTTTTTAAATCGAAAAGTATGCGTGAAGAATTTGATGCTGGAAAAGTATATCGCTGAAATCCTGCTCGTGTTGTGGTGGTTAATTCGGCTTTAATTTTGTAATCATCAAGAAAAACCGAATAATAACCCGGGGTAGTGGTTTCATTTTCATGACTAAAACGAGAGCGGTATCCATAATCGGGATCATCTTCGGTACCGGGAATTATTTTCAGATCACCTGTTGTCGGCATACAAAGTAGTCCGCCCATAACCCAGGAATGGATATGGCTAAAGCCTGCAATGTTTTCTATATTGTATTCGTAACCTGCTTTCCAACCTAACACCTGGTTATCAGGGCTCAACTTCACCATGCCGAAAGGCAAACTTGCACCGGGGAAAAGCATCCATCTTGAGGTTGAAGTCCCAATTAATGGATCGACATAATCAACCGTCAGTTTTTTTATGTTTGATTGCGAATACCCACTAAAAAGGAAGCTTAATAAAAGAATAAAAAAAAGATGTTTTTTCATGACAGCAGAAATTTCAATTTATGTTAACTTCTGAATTGCGTAGGCATATGCACCAAGCGCTATGGCATTGCTGGCACCCAATTTCGAAACTCCAATTCCAATTCTTTGAAGCTCATCGTATTTTACAATTCTATCGCTTTTCGGAACATTTAGTTCCTTAATTTTTCCAAGGGCAAATTCTTTAAATACATTTTTATCTTCCAAATTATAGACTTTTACAGAGAGTCGTGAAGATTTCTCACCTTCAAAATTCGCATATTTCCTGTTAATTTCAACAAACATAGGGGGTGCAAAAAGTTCCCATGCAGCAGTAATTCCACCACCAATAACAACGATTCCATCTATTAAAGTAGAAATATTGGAAACTGAGCTTCCCAGGGCTTCACCAAATTGTTTGAATGCTTCAATTGCAGCGGCTTGATTTCCCGGTTTTTTTCCTGTTGCGATATCAGAAATGTCTTTTGGCATCAAATCTGATGAAAAATCAATTCCGGTTTCAGAAGAATATACGCGTTGAATGGCTCTGGTACTCACGCTTTCTTCGGCATTCCAGTCGGCATTAAATTTGTTAAGCGTAGCATGAATTCCAGAATCGCATGAATTATCACCTTCGAGCAGTACATTGTCAAGGACGATTCCACAACCAAAACCGGTTCCTAAAGTTAAACCGGTTAAATTTTTAAATTGTTTGATACCACCCACATCAATAATTTTCCTATTTACTTCACGCAATAAACCTGCAAGGGCTTCCCCATAAGCAAATAAATTCCCATCATTATTAATAAAAACGGGAATTTTGAAATGATCTTCCAGCATAGAGCCCAATGCCACGCCATCGTTAAACGCCTTGAAATTTGGCAGGTCACCGATAATTCCTTTTGCATAATCGGCAGGACCTGGGAAAGCGAAACTTATTGCACAGGCCTTTTTTTCCGGTAGTTGGTTGTTTACAGCTTCAAATCCTTCGATAATTGTGGTGAGGCATTTTTCGAGATCGTGTGCATTCGCATAGCGATGAACGGGTTCAACGATTTCATTATTTCCCTGAATGGCAGAAAACACAAAGTTTGTTCCCCCGGCATCCAAAGTCAGGATAATCCTGTTGTCAGTATCTGTCTTCATTTAATCTGTTTTTATGACGTAATAAGTGGCGTATGCAATATAAAGAACGCAGAAAATCAATACATAAATGGCCGCAAGTGGTCCATACATATCGGTAAAAAATCCAATAATAGGAGGAATGATGGCACCGCCGCTAACGGCAAGAATAATCAGGCCGGAAAGTTCATTGGCATAAGCCGGTTTCTTCTCTACAATAATAGCGAACATAATTGGAAATACATTTGAAAAACCCAGCCCTGCAACAAATATTAGCACCCTTGTCATCATGAGGTCATCTGATAGAATAATGCCAAAAAGCCCTAATAATGTTAGGGCAACACTGACGGCCATAAACAGACGAATGTTGATTTTTCTGAGCAAGACTGCACCGATAAAACGGCCCGTCATCAGCGAGGCAAAATAGATGACGATTCCCATGCTGGCTGATTCAAGGCTGATTGAGAAGCGGGCTGTCAGGTAGGATGCGATATTGGTGTTGATGGCGACATCGAAGCCGACCATGAAAAAGATTGCCAATACGGTAATGAGGATGTAAGGGTTCTTCAATAATGCAAACGAACTTTTAAAAGTAGCCGGTGCTTTTTCAGGTTTCGATTCTTCAATTTTTACTGAATTCAACCAAAGTGCCGACAGGAAAGAAATGGCTGCGAAGACCGGAAATACCAACTTCCAGTTGCCTGTATAAAGCGCAAGACCGGTTGTTATTATTGGCCCCAGCATGGATGCGATGGCTTTTATCAATTGTGATAAACTGAGGTTTGCAGCTTTTGAATCTTTTGGGGAAATATCGATGAGCAATGGATTTGCCGAAACCTGCAAAATGGTATTACCGATTCCCAAGAGTGCAAAACCCAATATTGCCGTTGGAAGTGTATAATAAATAAAGGGGATTAACAGGCCGATTCCTGTCAAAACCATCCCGATATTCACGGTGAGCTTTTTTCCTTTTCTGTCCTGAAAAATACCTGTCGGGATTGCCATCAAAGCAAACCAGATGAAAACCATGAATGGGATTAACTGCGCTACTTTGTCAGAAAGGTTGAAGTCCTGTTTAACATAACCGGTTGCCACGCCTACAAGGTCGACAAAGCCCATCACAAAAAAGGAGAAAATGACCGGTAAAAAAAGTTTTAAGGAATTTTTTTGTTTCATTGTTTAAAATTTTGTAATCGGTAGATATTCATTGTTTTTGTCATGATTTTCGGCTCCGCCATCGAAAATCCCGCCAAAACGGATTCTTTCGTATTTTTTATCCCCGCCCTAAAGGACGGGCTATTATTATTTTACCCCTTCAGGGTTTATAATCATCCTCTTGAATTAAATTCTTACGTAGGCTTTAATTGTTGCACACTCTTTTCCTTTGGATTTACCATAGGGAGAAATAATGATATCTCCTGCCGATGCAGGTACAATAAATGTTTCGGCATAATGAAATACCTGCGGACTGAAAGCTCCATTGGCACTTTCCACAATTATTTCACGACCGGAAATTACATTAAAAACCTGCACACCATTCACCGATTTGTGATGGACTTTATCGCTAAACCAATGTCTTCTGGTTTCGATAAATTCCCGCTCGTGGAGTCCGGTTTTCTCACTTCTCCATCCGTCACCACTTTCAATTTCCTGAATCTGGTTAATTAAATTTGAAGCCGTCCAATCCTTCGTTCTTTCCCAATTGATTACATTTTCGCCATGTTCAATATTTATTGGGCGTGGTTTGCCATCAAGGCCCAGGCGGCCCCAATCCCAAAGTTTAAAGGTAAAAATGTAGGGCGTGGCACTGATTTCGAGTACCATGCTGTTTCTGCCTGAGCAATGGACTGTCCCGGCAGGAATTAAGAAATGGTCATGTTTTTTTGCCGGCCATTTTTCGATATGTTTTTCATGCTGAAATGCAGTGCCGTTTTTTTGCGATACTTTCAGGTCGCTCATCATTTCTTCAGGGTTTACATCTTCTTTCAATCCAAGATAAACCACGGCATCATCTTTGGCATCCAGTATGTAATAGCTTTCATCCTGCGTATAATGGATGCCAAATTTTTCTTGGATATATTCGGTAGTCGGGTGAACCTGGAGGCTTAAATTACCACCATTCATGGTATCGAGAAAATCGAAACGAATGGGGAATTCATCACCAAAACGACCGTAAACAGCATCTCCGAGAAGTGCGATGGGCTCATGAAAAACTGCATTGATTGATGGAAGTTCAAATTTTACTTCGCCAAGGCTGAACAGCATACTGTTTTCTTCCGGCACACAATTAAAACACCAGGCATAGTTTTCCTTCTCTTTATCTAAATCGCAAATTTCCTTCATCCACTGGCCGCCCCAGGGACCGGCATCAAAATAGGGGACAGGACTAAAAGGCTGTTTTGTAGTGAGAGAAAGGCCTTCGTTCACCAGCCTGCCCGTCAGTATTTTAGGCTGTCCGGAAGTGTTGGTGTCGAGTACAAAATCCCAATTGTCCATCAATGTTTTCTTGTGACGGTCACAAATACGCCAATCGACAAAATAGCCCCTCTTGTATTGTTTTTCGAAAGAATCAGTTTTATTGAAAATACCGAGGTTGTCCACTTCATTGCGCCGCATGCGCAACTGAATTTCCCACCTGGCCATGTCGATGTAAGCCAGTGTGTGTAGTTCATCAGTCAATAAAGTTGCGCCAATTCCAAAGAGCAGAACAATTCCTGTTTCAATATTAGCAATCTGATTTTTTGTTTCAGTTATTCTTTCAGAGTCAAAAAATTGATTCATTGTCAGCCTTGTCAAATAGCCAAAAATCCGGTCTTCTGTAACATCATTTTGGGTAAGCGCAAGAATTTCCTTTTCGGGAAGCATGGCATCTGATGACAGAAAAATATGGTCGGGATGTATATGGCTTGTCAGTGATTTAAGTATTTCTTCCTCATTTGTTCCCTGATAGCAATCGACCACCAAAATTCCTTTGCCGTTTTCATCCAGATGGAGAGATGCTTTTAATCGCCCTGCAATATCTTCCCATCCCATACTACATTCTTCTGCTGTTTTCCTTAAGGACAGACTTGGGTATTTGTTAAAATTTGATTTCAATATTTCAGTGTTTAAAATGGTCCGTTTTTGGAAAATCTAGTAATTTGGGTTTTGTGTGAGGTTGTGGTTGATGTCAATTTCCCGTTGTGGAATGGGAAATACATAGTTGAATGTTTGCGGATTGGCTTTTTCACCTTTGGCCCGTTTCACATATTCGATAAGATTTTCGGTACGCACAAGGTCGTACCACCTTTGGCCTTCGTTTACAAATTCCATTCTTCGCTCCTGTAGCACTGTCTTACGAAAATTTTCCTGTGACAGGCCTGCAATATCTGGCAGTACATCCGGATTGCCATTCCTTGCACGTGCCCTCACCTGGTTAATTGCATCATAAGCCTCTGCCGATGGTCCTGAGACTTCGTTCAAAGCTTCGGCATAAATTAACAGGATTTCAGCATAACGCATGATGGCAAAATTTGAACCGCATTGAGCGGTTTCATCTGCAGCATAAGTGTCCTGGTCCCAATGTTTCCAAATATGCGGGTCGTAGGTAATAAACCAATACTCATCAAAAAAAGTCACCTCTTTTCGATAATCACCTTCCTCAAAACTGTCGAGAAGGTCTTGCGTGGGCAGCATAATTTCTACACCGGCAGGGAATGCTACCGGGTCTGATGGAAGCTCGCTAATCACAATCTGGTTATTCTGACTCGGTACTCCTGTAAAAAACTGGGCAGCAAAAATGGATTCTTTGCCATTGCGATTAATGTCTTTAAAATTACCGGAATAATCGTCCCATAAACCATAAATACCCATGTCCATCAATTCTTTGGCTGTAGTAGCGGACTCGGTCCATTGTTTGCTCGTTAGATATACTTTGGCCAACAAACCCAATGCAGCTCCTTTTGTCGCACGTCCTTTGTCGGCGGCGTTGTTGTAGACAGTTGGGCATTTTTTTGAGGCTATTGTAAAATCTTCAATAATTTGGTTGTAAACTACATCAGTTGATATCCTTGAAACATAGATTTCTTCATCGGTTAAACTGGCAGATACAGGTTTCAAAACCAGGGGTACATCACCAAAAACACGAACAAGGTTGAAATAAAACAGGCCACGAAAAAACAGTGCTTCCCCCAATATTTGTTGCTTTAATGTAGAGTCCATGTCTATTTCCGGAACTTTCTCCAAAACAATGTTGGCTCGTGAGATACCCAAATATGAGCCTTGCCAAATACCACTGAGGTAGGTGTTTGTGGCTTCGAGATTGTATTGGTCAAACTGGTGAATATTCGGGTCGTTTAATGTTTCGCGGGCATCACAATCGTCCGAAGCAATATCCTGTACCAACCACAGATAACTGTTGTACTGGTTTACATAAGTGAGTAGACTATAAACAGCATTGATGGCTCCGACAGCGTCTTCTGATGTCTGATAATAATTATCGTAGTAAATTTGTTTTGGCTGAAATTCCAGTTGCTTCTGACAGGAGATAATCATGATTACAGCACTAAGTATTGAAATGGCGAATATCTTTTTCATGAGATTGTGTTTTCTAAAAGTTAATGTTTAAACCGATAATGTAAGTTTTAGAGCTAGGGTAGCCCCCATAATCGTAGCCCATTCGGGTATTGTCGAAGCCAAAGCGGTTTACTTCCGGATCGAAACCGGTATAATCGGTAAAAGTGAAAAGGTTTTCACCGGTAACATAGATTCTTGCGTTGTCTATTTTTATTGCCGACATCCATTTGGAGGGCAAATTATAGGAGAGTGAAATGATTTTGATGCGGACATAGGAACCATCTTCGAGATAGCGGTCGGACATATGCAGGTAATCGGCATTGCGGTTGGCCCGTGGATATTCGTTGCTTGGGTTTTCCGTCGTCCAGCGGTCCAGCATTTTAGTGGATGCATTGGACAATCCGTTTCCAGATTCCAATTCAAAGCGGTTGCTGTTGAGTATCTGGTTGCCATGTTGTCCCTGGATAAAAATATCAAGACTTAAGTTTCCCAGGGAAAAGGTATTGTTCATTCCCCAAAAAAACTTAGGAAGCGCATGTCCGATTATTTTTCTGTCATCAGCATTAATTACCCCATCGTTATTTTGGTCGATATATTTAAAATCGCCGGGTTCACTACCATAAATTAAGGCCTCTTCAAGCTCATCAAACTGCCATATTCCATCAGCTTCCAATCCGTAAAAACTGCCCATTTGTTCCCCTTCCTGAATAACAGCCCAACTTCCAATTTTTAATTTGTAGGTGTCGTTACTTACATACATTGACTCTCCACCCAGATCAAGTATCTGGTTTTCATTGAATGAAATATTGAAATCGGTATTCCATTTAAAGGCGTTCACAAGATTGGCGGTTCGCAAGGCAAATTCAAAACCAGAGTTGCGCATGCTTCCAATATTTTCCAAATGAGCCACATATCCGGTGGTGAAAGGAAGCTCTGAATTATACAGCAGGTCAGACGTTTTTTTATAGTAATAGTCAGCGGTAAATGTGATTCTGCTGTCAATAAATCCCATGTCAATCCCAACGTCAAATTGGTTGGTTGTTTCCCATTTTAAGTTGTCGTTACCGGGTGTGTTGGGGGCAAATCCGGAAGCGGGATAACCACCGTTGAAATAGTAATCTGTACCGGCTATGGTTCTGATGTACGCATAATCCGAAATCCGGTCGTTGCCGCTCCGGCCATAGCTGAGCCTTAATTTCAAATCGGAGAATACACCGGTCTGTTTAATGAAATCTTCCTGGATAAGCCGCCAGGCAAAAGCTGCCGATGGGAAAAAAGCATAACGGTTGTTTTTTCCGAAACGGGAAGAGCCATCAATACGGCCGGTCACTGTAAATAAATACTTTTCTTTTAAATTATAGTTCACTCTTCCGAGATAAGATGCAATAGCAGATTCGGCAAATCCTGTAAATATAGACGGCATATTTTCGGCATATTCGATACCATAATACCCTAAAATATCATTGGGAAATTTTGTGGCTATTTCGATGAAACTTCTGCTGGTATTTTTCTGATAAGTAAAGCCGCCAACCACATTAAGGTAATGAATTGCATTGAAAGTTTTATCATAACTCAGGGTGTTTTCGGTTAAGATTGTTTGCATATTCGTATTCGCATACCTTGCCTGTCCGTCATTAAATGAACCAGAATAAACCGTGCGTGGTGTGTACATGTCCTGGGTTTGAAAATAAATATCAGTGGCAAGGCTTGTCCTGAATTTCAATCCCCGGATGATTTCCCATTCAAGATAAGCGTTGCCCAATAGCCGGTTGATATTACTCACGGCATCAACAATTTGTGTAACGGCAACCGGATTATCAAGCCAGGCATCAGCATTCGGGTCTGTCAGCGTATAATTGCCATCTGTGTCAAAAACTGGCAATGTTGGGCTAAAAGTCAGTGCCGTATTCACCACTCCCGGGAAAAAGCCACCGGGTGTATCGGTTGACACGGTATTGTTCTTCGTTTTTGTATAGCTAACTGAAGTCCCGATTTTCAATTTGTTATTGACCTTATGGTCAACGGATACCCTGAAACTAAAGCGGGTAAAATCGGATCCCTGAATGATTCCATCCTGTGCAAAATAATCAGTACTGATGGCATATTGTGTGCGCTCATTCCCTCCTGAAAAAGACAATTGGTAATTCTGAACGGGTGCATCACGGAAAATCTCGTTCTGCCAATCTGTTCCTTCACCCAAAGAATCAGGATTGGGATAAAGCGGGATATAATTGGGATTGGCGTTATAACCTGCTTCATCATATAATTTGGCAAACTGGGCAGCGTTCATCACATCTACGCTAGAGGCTTTCTTTTGTAAGCCCCAATAGCTGCCGAAAGAAATTTTGTCTTTCCCGCTTTTGCCTTTTTTTGTCGTGATAATTATAACACCATTGGCGCCACGTGCACCATAAATAGCTGTGGCAGAAGCATCTTTAAGGATTTCCATGGATTCAATATCGTTTGGATTAATGGAACTTAGCCCATTTTCGGAAGGACTGCCGATCCATGAAAAGTTTTGCTGGCTTTCCATTAAAATACCGTCAATAACATACAGAGGTTCATTGCCTGCCATAATTGAGTTTCCGCCCCTTATTTTCACTGAAGTAGCTCCTCCCGGCTGACCTGATAAAGAAGTAACCTGTACTCCGGAAACACGCCCCTGCAACTTTTTGTCGAAGGAGTTGGCGGGAATCCTGTCTAATTCCTCCATATTAACAGATGCGACAGAGCCGGTCAGGTCACTCTTTTTTACTGCGCCATAACCAATCACAACAAGTTCGTCTAAACCGATATTGTCACTTTCCATTCTTACATTAATAACCAAAGATTTTCCGATTTGCCGTCTTTCGGTTCGCATTCCCATAAAACTGAATTCCAAGGCTTTCACCGACTCGTCAATACTGATGGTGTATTTTCCGTCCACATCAGTGGTAGTTCCCGTATTGGTTCCCACTGCAACAATGGCCACTCCTGGAAGTGTGCTGCCATCTAAATTATCTGTAACAATACCTGTTATTGTTCTTTCCTGGCTCATAAGTTGAAAACTCCCTATCAAACAAACAAGCAAGAAGATTATATTCTTTTTTTTCATAGTATTATATTTAAATAAATAATATTAAAAAGAATGTACATATGTATGAACAAAGTAATGTTTAACAAAAATAATATTTTTCCTGAGAAGCTGTCTAAAAACGAGAAATTAACTTTACTATGTGAATAACAAAAAGAAAAGTCACCGCTATTACAAGAATAAGTTCAGATAATTAAGGTTCACTAAAATCTTAATAAAAATGACAACATATTCAAGTAATTTAAGCGATGACCAATGGGC
>QMPA01000040.1 GCA_003650365.1 Bacteroidota bacterium
ATTGACATTCCGTTGTTTATATCTATGTGCTTTTACCCAATCTTAACTCTTGATTCGCATTAATAACTATTAATAGAGTAGTCGTTACTTTGCATAACTAATGGCTCGTGTTTCCCTGATCACAGTAATCTTTATTTGACCCGGATACGTCATTTCTTCCTGAATTTTTCTTGACAATTCATAAGAAATTTTATCAGCATCGTTATCACTAACCTTCTCGGCACCAACAATCACTCTTAATTCGCGTCCGGCCTGTATCGCATAAGTCTTCACAACACCGGGATAAGTAAGTGCTATATCTTCCAGTTTTTTTAATCTTTGGATGTAAGCTTCTACTACTTCGCGACGTGCACCCGGCCTTGCACCAGATATTGCATCGCACACCTGTATGATGGGTGAAATAAGTGTTTCCATCTCAATTTCATCGTGGTGGGCGCCAATGGCATTGCAAACATCTGGCTTCTCTCTATACTTTTCAGCCAGTTTCATGCCCAGTAAAGCGTGTGGTAATTCAGCTTCGTTTTCTGCAATTTTTCCAATATCGTGAAGCAGTCCGGCCCGCTTGGCTTTCTTGGGATTTAGTCCCAATTCCGAAGCCATAGTAGCACTTAAATTAGCGACTTCAATTGAGTGCGCCAACAAATTTTGACCGTAAGAAGAACGGTATTTCATCCTACCAATAAGCTTAATTAGCTCCTGGTGCATATTGTGTATTCCCAGGTCGATAATGGTACGTTTGCCCAATTCGACCATTTCCTTTTCTACTTCTTTCTTTGTCTTAGCGACTACTTCCTCAATTCTTGCCGGGTGAATACGACCGTCAGTAACCAGTTTTTGTAGGGAAAGTGCTGCAATTTCGCGGCGTACAGGATCAAATCCGGAAAGTAAAATGGCATCAGGACTGTCATCAATAATAATTTCAATACCCGTCATGGCTTCCAAAGCACGGATATTTCTTCCTTCACGGCCAATTATTCTCCCCTTAATTTCATCATTATCAATATTAAACACTGTCACTGTATTCTCAATGGCATGTTCTGCCGCTGTACGCTGGATGGTTTCAATTACGATTTTTTTGGCTTTGCGGTCGGCGGTTAATTCTGCTTCATCCAATATCTCGCGGATGTGCACCATGGCCTCACCTTTGGCTTCTTCTTTCAGCGACTCGATAATTTCTTCTTTGGCTTCTTCGGCAGTTAAATTGCTGATGGTTTCTAATTTCCTGACCTGGTCGGTATGCATCACATTGACCTCGTCCTGCTTTTTCCTTAAAACATCTAATTGTTTGCTCAGGTTATCGCGCAAAGTATCCAGTTCTCTTTCTTTCCGTGTGGCATCTTCTATTTTTTTCGAAATCGTGGACTCACGTTGACGAATGCGGTTCTCAGCGTTATTAATTTTATTGTTCTTTTCAACAATAATTTTATCATGTTCGCTTTTTAATTGCAGAAACTTTTCCTTGGCCTGTAGAATTTTTTCTTTCCTAATGACCTCTCCTTTTTCTTTTGCATCTACAATTAGGTCTTCACTTTTTTTCAGTAAAGCTTTTTTCAATATTGTATTGGCCAAAAGGATACCAATACCCAGCGCAACTGCTGCTACTACAATGTAAATCATTATTTCCATAATACGTCTCCATTTTACACTTGCAACAGCTTGGTCTGAATAAAAAAATGCCCGCGATAATTCAGGAGTTATTAAACCCCAATCTGACACGTCTAGGGCTGCCAGTTTCTTCGAACGTCCAGTGTTCCCCGTGGGGGGAATTACCTTGCGGTAATCAGGCCTGTTCTAAGAGACTATGAGCTTATCCCTAATTGTTGTAATGTTGAGTTTACAAACTAGATGAATTACGCGGGCGTAGTTTTTATTTTAAGAACGCTTTATATTTTTTCGATATGTGATACCAACAAGGTATCAATTCCTAACAATTTACTCTCCAGTTCCTTATCCTTATAAGACTTTTCGTCTTCCAAACGTATTGAATTCGCAACACTTTGCAGGGCAATCATGGCAAACAAATCCTGACTGTCTTTGTATTCAAACGAATTTGAATACTCAATTATTGTTTTGTTTAAAACTTCCGAGGCCTTTCTTACTGTTTCTTCTTCTTCTCTACTCACCGCCATTCTGTATGGCCGGCCGGCAATCGTCAATTTTATATTTTGATTTGATTCCATTAATCTGCTGCAAACTATCTGTTTAATCGCTCATTACTTCAATACACCTGTCTATCTCTTCTATTAAATTGTCTAATCTTTCTTTGCCCTCTTCAACACCTAACTCAGACTCAATTGTTTGTGCAAGTGAATTTTTAAATAATTCGTTTCTTTTTACTTCAAGTTCTTTTGTTAATGCCGTAACATTACTGTTTAAAGCATCTACTTTATTATGTAATTCATCGTTTTCCTTTCGTAGCTCATCGTTCAATTCAATTAATTTCCTGACTTTATATTCTATTCCTGAAATTAACCGCTGTTCATTTGCCATTTGCTGAAAACTGAATAACGGTACAAAGATAGTCTATCTGATAAAACAATGCAAGTAAGAAAAAGATTATTTTTGGGACAGAAAGACCTAAACAATCTTTTTTCATACCAAAAGAATTTGCAATAATGAATGAAGAATTCCTGAATTATCTTTGGGCAAACCAGTTGTTTAAAGTTGATAAAACAACAGAAGGCGAGGACTTTAGCGTCCTAAATCCCGGCCAACGAAATAAAGATAGTGGCCCCGACTTTTTTAATGCAAGAATACGAATTGGAGACACGAGCTGGGCGGGAAATGTTGAAATTCATATCCACTCTTCCGACTGGTTCAGGCATCGGCATGACAAGAATTCATCCTATGACAATATTATTCTACATGTACTATTTGAAGATGACAAACCAGTCCGTAGAAAAAATAACGAGATTATCCCAACAATTGTTTTGGCCAATAAATTTGATGAACATATCTTTAAAATGTACGATGCATTTGTTCGTTCAACAAAGTGGATTGCCTGTGAAGACAGTATCAGTAGCACAAATCATTTTGACAGACTCGCGTGGTTCGATACACTAATGGCTGAACGATTGGAAGAAAAAACACAAGCTGTTCAAAAAGAGTTAGATATTTCGGAAAATGATTTTCATGAAGTGTTTTACAGAAAACTGGCAAGAAATTTCGGTTTCAATACAAATGCCGATGTTTTTGAATCGCTGGCTACTTCTCTCCCGCTCCGCATATTGGCAAAACACAACAATAATTTAGTACAAATTGAGGCCTTGCTTTATGGGCAAGCAGGATTGCTGGGGACAAAATATACAGAGAATTATCCGGAACAGCTTTATAAAGAATACCTCTTTCTTTCCGAAAAATACAATTTAAAACCCATTGACAGCAAGCGTTGGAAATTTATGCGGATGCGACCGGCCAATTTCCCGACCATCCGTATATCGCAATTTGCAAATATTATTCACCGGTCATCAGGACTGCTTCATAAAATGTTGGAAACCGAAAAACTCAAAAATGTTGTTGCACTTTTTAAAACGCAAGCGTCAACTTATTGGACAAGTCATTTTCGTTTTGGAAAAAAGACAAGTTCAAAACCAAAGGAGCTAGGGGCTTCTTCAATTAATTTGCTCCTCATCAACACCATCATCCCTTTTACTTTTGTTTATGGAAAACAAACTGCATCAGATGCCTTGATGGAAAAATCCATTCACTGGCTCGAAGAAATCAAAGCCGAAAACAACAGTATAATCCGCAATTTTAAGGCAAGGGGAATTCAAGCACAAAATGCCATGCAATCGCAGGCACTCATCCAACTAAAGCATAATTATTGCGATAAAAAAAGATGCCTGGATTGCAGAATTGGGTATTTGTTGCTGAATGGGTGAGGATTCTAAGGTTGATGCTATGGGTTGCAGGTTTGTGAGAGTACAACTTCTCTCAATCTTTCCAAAGCAAAATGGGGCTCCATCTTTGGCAAGCTCTCAAAAAAACCTACTTTTACAATCCCAATTTAAAAAATCATTGTATGAAAACTTTTGCACCCATTTTATCTATTGCATTTTTCCTGATGAGCTTCATTGTTCAAGCTGATGAAGGAGATACGCTAATTATTCAAACCATTGATTTTGAAACGCCTGTATTACCAGGATGGAATTCACCAAGAGGAGGAAAATACCTCTTCCCCACTGATACTGCGAGTTTTTCTCAAATTTTGATGTACTATACTTTAAAGTGTGACCCTAGCCAAAACCCAGCCTGTGGCGAATGGGATTATACAACACATACCAAAATTTTAGAGCATACGGGCAAACTTGACTCAAACCTTTATTATCACCCCAATTACAAAGTAAACAATGGCAGTCCCGACAGTTTTATGTTGATGGACACACCATCGTATTATTACAAACCAACACTCGAATATATTAACCAAACAACACCAACTAATTCTGCTGAGGTTGGCACTGGTGGAATATATACTCAATTTCCGTTTTACAATCAATCTCCTGATGGTCGTTACCAGTATATTTATCGTTCTGGCGACTTACTTGAGGCAGGCGTACAGAGTGGAGATATAACCGGAATCCAGCTGAATACAAGTAGTTCAGGTTTTAGCGCAAAACACTTTCGCATTAGGATTAGGCATTATGATCTGGACTCATTACCAGATGACACCCTGGTATCGACTGGATACACAACAGTCTACAACAGAAATATAAACTTTGAAATCGGATCAACTCAAATTGATTTTTCTTTCCCATTTAACTGGAATGGCACTTCAAACCTATTAATAGATATTAGTTATGCAGATCATACAGGCATGGCTTACTTAGAAAGGGATAATAATCCGGGTCACCGAAGCAGTTGTTCGTCAAAGCCTGATCACTTCCTTGATTTTGAAGGTTGGGATTACGTTTCGGTTCCTTCAGAAGTATTTGAAACAGTGGACAGTGCCATCACCATTGCCTTTTGGCAATATGGAAATCCTGATGTTCAACCCATTAATTGTTCAATATTTGAAGGCTTTGACAGTACAGGAAACCGTGTTTTAAACGCACACCTTCCGTGGAGTAACAGCCGGATTTACTGGGATGCGGGACAAAATGACGGTTACGATCGCATCGACCGCGGTGCCGGCGACGCTTCTGTTTTCGAAGGACAATGGAATTATTGGGCATTCACGAAAGACGTCCGCACTGGTCAAATGCGCATGTATTTAAATGGTGAGTTTTGGAATATTGGTTCATCCAAATTTAGGCCAATGAATGGCATCACTGAATTCAGAATTGGCTCAAGAGTTATTAACGACGGTTATTATGCCGGGATGATAGATGAATTCCAAATTTGGGATACAATTCTTGATTGGGATGTGATTAAACAATGGATGAACAAAGACATTTCACCTTCCCATCCCAACTACAATCATTTAAGGGCCTATTACCAAATGAACGAAGGTAGTGGTTTTGAAGTTGCCGATAACAGCCCCAATGGATTTGACGCTATCGGCATGTTTGGCTACCCCGAGTGGAAGAACCACGAAGGAATTAAGCGATTCAGGAATGCCAGTGAAATCTCCGTTCGCCCACACCTCATATTCCAAAATGGAAACTACGAAGCTGCTCTGCTCGATTCAATAGTGGTGGTTGATACTTTTGCCCATGCACCGCTTAATATTGTTTTTTACGATCCCAACGACCCGCCATCACCAACTGATACCATCATGAAATGGCCATCCTATTACAATAATTACATTTATGATGCCGGTGGTATTACAACCGACTCAACACTTGTTTTGCCCGACAGCACGATTCACCGTATTGATTTCCCGTATTACGGAAACCCTTACGAAATAATTGTCCCCTGGGAAATTGCCAGGTTTATTACTCCTTATGGAAATGGGTTAAGTCTGGGCGATGGCTTTACCTGGGTTTACGATGTAACAGATTATGCACCATTTTTAAAAGATTCGGTACATATTACTGCCGGAAACTTCCAGGAATTACTCGATCTTAAATTTTATATGATTGAAGGGACACCCCCACGAGACGTTCAAAAAATTGAGAAAGTTTATTCAGGCTATTTTAACCTGAATAATTTTCCTGCCCTGGTTCCACCCGACACTGTGGATTTGTTGCCGGGCGCAACTACTTTCAAAATAAAAACCCGCACATCCGGACATCTGTTCAGTAACCCGACCAATTGTGCCGAGTTTTGCGATAAGGTACACAACCTTTTGGTGAATGGTGTTGAAACCATGGGCTGGCAAATTATCAGGGAATGTGCTAACAATCCTCTTTATCCACAGGGTGGCACCTGGATTTATGACCGCGCTGGTTGGTGTCCGGGCTTAAAAGTGGATGAGCAAGATATTGAAATCACTGATTTTATAAGCGGAAATACAGCCATCATCGATTACAATTCGCAAGCTGACGAATACGGTGCTTACTCGTTGGAGGTACAATTGTTTTCTTATGGAAATCCCAATTTCACTTTGGATGCAGCCGTTGATGAAGTTATTGCCCCGAACAATTTAAAACGCTACGGGCGCTTCAATCCTACTACCTCTGCCCCTATTGTTGTCATACAAAATCGAGGCGGCGAAACATTGACGCACCTGACAATCAATTACGGTCCACAAGGCGCACAAAAAACTTTCGATTGGGAGGGTGAATTGGCCTTTATGGAAAAGGAAGAAGTTGAACTTCAGGCATTCAACTGGGAAGCATGGAATGTCGGAAATGGTCATTTCTCGGTTGAAGTAAGTATGCCAAATGGTGTTTCTGATGAAAATACATTGAACGATATTTATACTACGAATTACGATTTACCGGTAATTTTCCCAGGAACTTTTGTTATTCATTTTAAAACCAATAAAGCAGCCTATCAGAACAGCTACGAATTTCTTACCAATACAGGCGTTCAGATTTGGGAAAAGAGCAACTTTGATAATGCAACGTTGTATATTGACACACTGACGCTATTGACAGGTTGTTACGATTTCTACCTATACGACATTGGCGACAATGGTATCTCATTTTGGGCCAATAGCGAAGGAAATGGTTCGTTGAAGTTTTACGACCTGAATGGCGACATTATTCAAAATTTCAATGGAGATTTTGGGGACAAAATTTACAAGAGTTTTTATGCCGATATAACGCTTGGAACAATTGAGAATGTCAACAGTGAAATTGGATTTGACATTATCCCCAATCCAAATAATGGCAAGTTCGTTGTTTCTTATGCCCTTAAAGATGAAGCAAAAATAAGTCTAACGATTTTCAACAGTAGTGGACAAGAAATTTGGAAACAAGAAGAAAATGGAAAAAGACAAGGAAAACTGAGAATCAATATGGACAAGTTTCCATCGGGAATTTACTCTTGCATATTAAAATCAGGTGATAACAGTCTAAGCAGGAAATTTGTACTGAGCAAATAGCAAACAAAAATGGCGACAACACAATTGGAACATATTGCCAAAGACATTCGCAAGAGTGTTTTAATCAGCCTTACTGAAGCAGGCTCGGGACATTTGGGCGGCTCGTTGGGTTTGGCTGATGTTTTTACCGTGCTCTATTTTCAAATAATGAAGCATTTTCCGGAAAAACCCAATCATCCCGACAGGGACAAACTAATACTTTCAATTGGGCATATAGCCCCTGTTTTGTATGCTACACTTTCCGAAGCCGGTTATTTTGAGAAAGAAGAATTGTTAACACTTCGTAAATTAGGAAGCCGTCTCCAAGGGCATCCCGGACGTGACCACGGATTGCCAGGTCTTGAATTATCGGCAGGTTCACTTGGTCAAGGATTGTCGGTTGCTGTTGGTATGGCCCTCGCTGATAAAATGGATGAGAAAAAGAGGGAAATATTTTGCATTCTCGGCGATGGTGAATTACAGGAAGGCTCGGTGTGGGAAGCTGCCATGTCGGCAAGCCACCACAACTTAAACCATTTGTGTGCTATTGTTGACCGCAATGGTGTTCAAATTGACGGACAAACTTCTGATGTGATGAACATTGAACCACTCGCCGACAAGTGGAAGGCTTTTGGCTGGGAAGTACTGGAATGTGATGGGAATAATATTGATTCGCTGAAGGAGACTTTCAGCAAGTTTCCCACTGTAAATAAACCCACAGTCATTCTGGCACGCACGAAAATGGGAAAAGGGATAAAAACGATTGAAAACGATTTTCACTGGCATGGCCGAGTCCCTGCAAAAAGTGAGTTACCAGATTTTTTAAAAGAGTTGGAATGAGGTTTTATACAAACAAAGGAGATAAAGCCACACGCTTTGGCTTTGGCGAAGGCGTTCTGGAAGCGGCTAAATTGAACCCTTCCGTTGTTGGCATTGGGGTTGATATTACGGCTTCGGTAAGCATGGATTTGTTTGCCAATCAGTTTCCCGAGCGCTTCTTTTCGATAGGGATTGCAGAGCAAAATGCAGTGGGTATTACAGCAGGATTGGCACTTTCCAGGAAAATTCCTGTTTTTTCAACTTACGGTGTTTTTGCCGCCCTACGCACAACCGACTTTATTCGAATTTCTGTTTGTTACAACAATTTGCACGTGATTATCGGAGGCGCCCATGCAGGTATTTCTGTTGGACCCGATGGAGCGACCCACCAGGCTTTAGAAGATATTGCAATCATGCGTGTACTTCCTAATATGACTGTACTTTCACCCGCCGATGCCACCCAGGCCAGGCTACTGACAGAAAAAGCAATTAACGATTTAGAAGGACCAGTTTACATCAGGTTTGGCAGAGAGCCGGTTCCTGATTTTACAATTCCCGAAATGGAAACAAACATTGGTAAAGGGCAAATATTAAAAGAAGGAAACGACCTTAGTATTGTCGCTACTGGCCATATGGTGTGGGAAGCTTTGCAAGCTGCTTATTCGTTGAAGAAAAAAGGAATCAATTCCAGGGTGATTAATCTGCATACCATCAAACCCATCGACAAGGAAATTTTAATTAAAGCTGCCAAAGAAACCGGAAAAATACTGACTATTGAAGAACACCAAATTCATGGAGGAATGGGCAGTGCCGTTGCCGAAGTCATTTCACAGCACTACCCTGTTAAAATGAGAATCATGGGTTTCCCTGATCAATTTGGCGAATCGGGCACTGCCGGGGAATTGCTTCAGAAATATGGTTTGACTGCCGGGAATATCAAGAAGGAGTGCGAAATTCTTTTGGATTCATAGTGGACAATGTTACTCAAAAGGTGTTGTCAATCTGAGTGCGCGAAGAGTCTTTATGAAACAGAACTGCCCAGCGTAAAGATTCCTGCCCGTCCGGCAGGCGGGCTTCACTACGCAAAAGCTTTGTTCAGAAGGCCAAATACTCATCCTCAAAAACAATACAAGTGTTCAACTTTTTTAATTGTCCTGTTTTTGAGCATTGCAAGAAAAATGTAGTGAACACCCAAAGCCAACAAAAGCCCGCCAAGGGGTAGAAAAACAGCCGAAGAAGACAGCCATTTGAACGAGAATGTAAAAAATATTTGTTGCCAGTTAATCAGTAAATCATAGTAATGAGATGCTGAAAAAGCAGGTAATGACCAAACTCCATCAGATGAGCTCCCAGGTTGTAATATCGCCCAAACAGCCAATATCCCGATAAAAAACACAATAACTAACATTGTTCGTGCTGAAATCACCGGCGTATATTTTATACTAAGCTCCTCATCCTTAATTTGATCCATCACGTTTGCTGTAAAACGAGCAGAAACCTTTTCCTGATTTTGCGTTTTTAATAATTCTCTGAGTTCCTCATCGAATTCCTGATCTGAAAAAATAGGGTCTGTATTCATAGCATTTATTGTTTTAAGTAAGCACAGTGCTTTTCAATGGATGCAATTGAGTAAATAGTTTCTTTCTTATTCTGAATAATTTTATTTTGACATTTGAAACCGAAAGTCCACTGATTCGTGTAATTTCTTCAACAGACAAGTTCTCAAAATAGAAAAAGTGCACCAGTCCGCGTTCAATTTCAGGTAGCCCATCTAATGCCTTATGAAGCAAATGGCTACGGATTTCGGTTTCCTGCCAACCTTCCTCTTTTTCTTCAGCAGCAATCAAGTTGTTCGTAAAATTGTCTTCTACCGAGATCGTTTGAACCTTATGTTTTCTGAGCCGCGAAATACATTCATTATAGGCAATGCGATAAATCCATGTTGAGAATTTAGCTTTGTGTTGAAACTTTGGCAGCGCTTTAAATATCTTTACAAATACATCCTGGGTAGCTTCCTCCGCTTCTTCCTTTTGTTTTAATATACCCATGGCCAGCGAAAATATTTTGTCTTTATATTTATCTACCACCTGCGCAAAGTTCTCCGTCTTTCCCTTCAGGACTTCATCTACCCAGTGAATATCTTCAAGGTCTTTTTCCATTTTTATTTTTGACGCCGAATTTGCGTATTGGTTACAAAATGCAGGATAAAAGTACTACACATAAATATAAAACCTCATTTCCTGATTAAAAAATCTTTTTATCTGTAACCGGATTTACTTTCTGCCGTCATAAAGGCAAATCAATTATTAACCTTTAAATTTTTTATCATGGAAGAAGTATTGATTCCCTTAATTGTTTTTGGAACTATTTTCGGAGTTTTCTTTGTTTTTCTCTCAACGCGTAACAAAGAGCGTCTAGCATTAATTGACAAAGGTGCTGATGCCAGCATGTTTAATACTGGCAAGAAATATAACTGGAAGAATTTCACGCTTTCGGCCGGGATGTTTCTAATTGGTATTGGACTGGGCGTTATGGTCGGGGCAATACTCGAAAGTGTCACCAATCTTGAAGAAGGAATAGCCTATACCTTTAGTATTTTCCTTTTTGCCGGTCTGGCTTTGGTGATTTATTATTTTATTGCAAAAAAAATGAATGGAGAAAGTTAGTTTCTGTTCATAATTTTAGACCCGCCGGGTTTGAAAAAACCCGGCGGGTCAATAGGGCAATCTTACAGGCTTTTTCAGCCTGTAAGGTTTACACTTTAAAACCCATTCGGATACACAATCTTTTCCAGAAACAATCCTTTTGCAGGAACCGAAAATCCCGCACGTGAACGGTCTTTAGCTTCGATAATTTTTTGCATTTCCTGCGGTTTCAATTTTCCCTTTCCTATTTCTAAAAGTGTACCCACAATAGCCCTAACCATATTTCGTAAAAAACGGTCAGCAGTAATCGTGAAAATGAGTTCATTATCCACAAGCTCCCATTTGGCCACAATTATTTTACAATTGTTAGTTGCTGTTTGGGTATGTAGTTTTGAGAAACTGGTAAAATCTTCATGCTGAAAAAGAAATGTACTTGCAAGCTGCATAGCTTCAACATCAAGCTGCCCATCAAAAAAATAATTAAAAAGGGAATTGAAGGGTGATTTCCTCCTTGCAATATGATACTTATAAGTCCGGCTGACTGCACTAAAACGGGCATGCATTTCTTTGTCAACTGCGAATATTTTGTCGATGGCAATGTCTTCCGGTAAAAAACGATTGAGTTTATAAGTCAGGTCCTTTTCTGAAAAGCCTAATTTATCTACCTCAAAATGGGCATAAAATTCACGCGCATGAACTCCTGCATCTGTCCTTCCGCAACCAACTACATTAATTGATTCACCAAGCAAGGCAGTAAGTTTATCATTCAATTCGGCCTGCACACTGTGTGCGTTATTCTGTAGTTGCCAACCGTGGTAATTTGTCCCATTATAGGAAAGCCGAATAAAATACCTGCTCATTTTTATTAGATTTTATGGTCAAAGATACAATTGTATCTCACTAAAAAAATACACTTTTTATTGTTAATTAATTCACAAATAAAATATCTTTGCTTTTTTATTTGGCATGACTGAAACAATCACAAGTTTTCCTTTGCTCTTTGGCATTATCGCCTCGCTTGCACATGTGCTTGCAGGCCCCGATCATATAGCGGCCATTGGCCCTTTGGCCATTAATGCAGACCGCCGCCCCTGGCTAATTGGTATGGCCTGGGGAATAGGTCATTTAACAGGAATGCTAATTATTGGCATACTATTTTTCTATATGAAAGATTTTATCCCTGTTGAATTTATTTCTGCTAACAGCGAGAAAATGGTTGGCATCCTGCTCATTGTTATTGGGTTTTGGGCCATCTATAAAATGTTCTCTTACCAGAAGATTGGAGCACACCATCACGACCACACCCATGAAGATGTAAGCGGCGACACCTATGTTCATCGCCACCATCACCATCATGAAACAGAAACAAACCATTCGCATTCGCATGATAAAAGAGAGCGTCAAACATATATTGCAGCACTAGGCATTGGTGTTCTACACGGATTGGCGGGTGTTTCCCATTTTATTGGTTTACTACCCACACTGGCATTCGAAAGCCAATTTGATTCGGCCATGTATTTAACAGGATTCGGAATCGGGACAATTCTGGCAATGGTTGTATTCTCAGCTATTTTGGGACTAATTGCAGCAAAAGCCAACCAATCTAAAAAAGATTTCCTGTTTCAGGCAATCAATGGCATTGCCGGAATAAGTGCTATTTTTGTGGGCATTTTCTGGATATGGAGTACCTGGTAAATAAAATCCAATACAGCAAAAATTGAATGTAATTTTAAAATGGCAAACAACAAAGGTAACATACTACTATTGATATTATTGACTTCGGTTTTTATATTTGGATTTTCCACTTCAACAATTGCCCAGGTTTACCAAAAAGGAAATATAAATATTGGTTTTGAAGGAGGCGTTCAATTCACCAATGTGAGTGATGCGTACACAATTAACATTCCTACAAGCGGTGTTGGTTATAGTTTGGGGCCATTCGTTGAATACCATGTTTCACCTGCTTTCAAGCTGCGATTTGCACTGAATTATGACAATAGAAAATTTGGTATTTCCGAACCGCCCTACCGGGTTAATGACAGCAGCGGTAACTTCGAATATAGTTATTTCCAGTTTAATCGCGACTATAATGTTAACTACCTGACCATTCCCCTGAGTGTATTTTATGTGAAAGGAAATGAAAAATTCAAAATTTACATTCAATTTAGCTTCTATTATTCATTATACCTCAATGCACACCAAAAAGGGACTAACGACCTTTACATCGACCCATTAGATTACCCTTTCGTTACTGATTCTACTATTACAGTCGGACATAATATTAAGGCCTTTGACGAGCCGGTTGAAGGACTTTTCAGTTCCTCCGATTTCGGTATCAATTTTTACCTTGGAGGAATCATAAAACTATCTCCAAGATTCGGATTGACAATTGCGCCAGGCTTTACTGTTGGCATGGCCAATGTTTACGAAGACCCAGGCCGAAGAAGCAAATGGAGCAGAATTTTTAAAATCAATGCCGGAATTGTTTACACATTAAAAAAGAAATAGCATGTTAGCAAACTTACCACCCAACACAGTTGAACGTTTAAGCCTTTACCGCAGAAGGCTTCTTAATTTCCCTTTTGAAGAAAAACCATTTATCCACTCGCACCAATTGGCACATTTGCTAAAAATAAACCCTGCACACATCCGTCGCGACCTGATGCTGATGGGCTTTAGCGGTGATGTTCACAAGGGTTACGACATTAAAAAACTCATTAAAAAAATTGGTCAGACAATTGATTGCAAGCAAATACAAAAGGTAGCTTTTGTCGGGGTTGGAGACCTTGGCCGAGCTGTAGCAGCGTATTTCAATAATGCAGATTCGCGATTAAAAATAGCTGCAACTTTCCGCTTAACAGAAGAACCAAAAACTCAATATGCTGATGTTCACTGCTACAACATTTCGAAAATGAAAAGCATTATTAGGAAAGAAGGTATTGAGCTGATTGTACTTGCGGTACCGCCATCCTTTGCAAAAGAGATTTCGAAAACGATAATTAGTTCTGGTGTAAAAGGAATTTTAAATTTCACTTCCGTTCATCTCGAAGTTCCAAAACACATTTATATCGAAGAATACGACATGATTTCTAAGCTTGAAAAGTTGTCTTATTTCACCAATAAATAATGTATGAATGCCTAGATGCGTGAATACCTAGATGCGTGACTGCTTAAATGAATAAAAGATATTTTTTTGCAATTCAAATTTAAGCACAGACTTTCTATCTAAGCCTTTCGGATGAGCGGATGAGTTTTTCGTCGGCCATTATTCCACGATAAGCCAATATAAGAAACACAAAAGCAATCAGTGGCATATAGGCCCCTATTTCGTAGTGTGCTGCAATTCCGGATGCTGCTTCCAGTTCAACTGCATAGTAAAAGAAAAATGCAGCAATAAGGACCAGAATAAGAATAATTACAAAGCGAACCATAGTTAGCTGGAGCTTACGGTTCTTAAATAAGAAAATAGAGGTCAAAGTCAGCAAGAAGCTGAGAGAAGCAAGCACCAGGTTTGGATAAATAAACCATGCAGGCACAGCCGGACTACTATCAGGCACCTCGCTCACCAATTGGTAGATATACAAAATCAGTTGGTCCTTATCACCGCCAATAAAAGATGCGAGAGGAAAATAGAACATTGCGCCAAGCGAAACAACAACAAGAAATAAATAAACAGACTGTATCCTTTGAATCATTTTTTTGTTTTTATGGTCTGCGGCAAAAATAATCATTAAGAGAAAGCGTTAAAAGAAAGACAAAAATTTATTGGCCGATATTAATTTTAGAATTCTTATGAATAAAAACTTAATAGAAAAAACTTCGAAAAAGAGCGTGCCCACTAAAAAAAATGTATATTTGCTGCTTCTAAGGGAGAAACCCTGATATAAAATTTCCAAAACAAATTATTTTTTTACCCCATAACATTTCATCTCCGCGTTATTTCAATAACCTCAGATTTCATTAAAATTAATTACAATATGTACGACATTGTTGAATTAAACAGCAAAAAAGTTGCTGAATTAAAACAAATTGCAAACGAGCTTAACATTCCAAAAATAGAAAGGCTGTTAAAAAAAGACCTGGTTTACAAAATCTTAGATTTTCAGGCACTGAACCCCACCAAAGAAATGATTGCTTCAGAAACAAGTGAGAAGCGCACCACGGTTCGGAAAAAAAGGAGTACCCCAACAACATCTGACAAAACTTCGGATGCAAGCAAAAGCGAGCAAAAAAAAGACACAAAAGGACAAAAGAAACCGCGTCCAAGAAAGCGGATTCCGGCAACAGACAAAGCGCTTTCAAAAGAAAAGCCAGCTTTAACTCCACGAAAAGACGAAACAATCCCGACTCCTCCTGAAAAACCAACAAGCACTGAGAAAACACCTCCACAGCCCAAACAATCTGAAAAAACTACTGTAACTGAAGACAAAAAAGACAGTAAGCGCAAGAAGCGTCCCTTTGAAAATTCAAGAGGTTGGGATGGCTTTGACAAAGAACAAGAACGACTAGAAAAACAAAATGGTGACAGTAAAAACGAGCCGAAAACCAAAGACGTAAAAACTGCATCAGAAGACAATAAGAAAAAACAGGAGCCTGAGGTAAAAAAACCACGTCAGGAATTTTCCTTCGAATTTGAGGGCATGGTAAGTGCGGAAGGTGTATTAGAAATTATGCCTGATGGCTATGGATTTTTGCGTTCTTCTGACTACTTCTACCTTAACTCACCTGATGATATTTATGTATCGCAATCACAAATTAAATTATTTGGCTTAAAAACCGGTGATACAGTTAAAGGAAATATCCGTCCACCTAAAGAAAGTGAAAAATATTTCCCGCTTATCAAGGTAGAAAAAATTAATGGTAAACTACCAGAAGAAATACGTGACCGTGTTCCTTTTGACTTTTTAACTCCTTTATTCCCCGACGAAAAATTCACCATCACAGGCCATAAACAAGAAAGTATTTCTACCCGTGCAATGGATTTATTTACACCCATCGGGAAAGGGCAGCGCGGACTGATAGTATCGCAACCAAAAACAGGAAAAACAGTACTCCTTAAAGAGATTGCCAATGCCATTGCTGCCAATCATCCTGAAGCTTATTTGATTATTTTACTCATTGATGAACGTCCTGAAGAAGTTACAGATATGCAACGCAGCGTAAATGCTGAGGTGATTGCATCAACTTTTGATGAACCGGCAGAAAAGCATGTGAAAATTGCGAACCTCGTCTTAGAAAAAGCGAAACGACTTACCGAAAGCGGTCATGATGTTGTTATTCTGCTCGACTCGATTACAAGACTTGCAAGAGCATACAATACAGTGTCACCAGCATCAGGAAAAGTATTGTCGGGAGGTGTTGAAGCCAATGCGTTGCAAAAACCCAAACGTTTCTTCGGAGCTGCCCGTAACATTGAAAATGGTGGTTCTTTAACGATTCTGGCCACTGCTTTAATCGATACCGGATCGAAAATGGACGAAGTTATTTTTGAGGAATTTAAAGGTACCGGAAATATGGAGCTTATGCTCAACCGCAAACTATCGAATAAACGCATTTATCCTGCTATTGACATTGTTGCTTCAAGTACAAGGCGCGAAGATCTGTTAATTGAAAAAGATAAGCTACAAAGGTTATGGGTTCTGCGCAACCTTCTTGCTGATATGAACCCGGTAGAAGCCATGCAGTTTCTTAAAGATAGGTTGAAATTTACCCAATCGAATGAAGAATTTCTAATTTCGATGAACAGTTAGAAAAACCGAAAAGAAGTAAGTCTGAAGGAAAAGGCTTTCACTATAACAGAAAACCAGGGTTACTCATAGCAGAAGCCCTGGTTTTGTTTTGTTGGGGGTGGTTGACGAACTGTGCCATGAACACCAAGAATAATAACCGGATTTACCGGATCGTTGGTCTGAATACTAATCGTGCGGTGTTGTACACCAATGTTTCCCACTGTTTTAACTTGCACAACCAAGCGGCCACTTTCACCAGGCGGTATAATTTCTTCTGGTGAGACAACAACCTTGCATGCATTTGAACTTGAAACTTTCTCCACAAACAAATCCTGCGCGCCCATATTGGTAAAGTAAAAAGTGTGGTAAACCTTTTTCCCCCTGACCAAATGTCCGAAATCAAAATTGTAGTTGTTAAAAATCATTCGTGGCACCGTATCGATAATCAGCTTGGTTTGGAATTTTGCTGAATCTTCTACAATATCAACAAGTAAATAAAGAAATTTAAAAGCGTTCAACTTGTCATTGGTCTCCACAACCAACTCAACGGCCATCGGGCCAAGCGGAAGGTCTGCTATTACATCAAAATCGACAAAGGCAGTAGCCGACTGCCCGGGCTGTATAAGGACAGGTTCGTACTTAAGTTCAACAAAACTGCTACTTTTTCCACCCTTCAACTCAATCGGTTTCTTACCGAAATTGAACATTTCTATCTGATGTTTATAAAGCATGCCTCGGAAAACTTTTCCTACAACCGTTTCCATACTGTCCACAGCAAAACCGATATTTCCTACTTTAAATGGATAAGCTTTAATTATCGAGGAATCGTATTTCATTGTTTGCCCTTGCAACAAAACTGTAGCAAATAACAATAGCAATATAATATGTCCTTTAATATTTTTCAAATCAAATCCTCGGCTAAAAGCTGCAAATCAATTCCGTCAAAATTTCCGGAACTCATGAGCAGATAAATTGTTTTTGGTTTTTTTGTTGTCTGCAACCATGTTGCCATCTTTGTTGAATCATTAAAAACTTCAAGATCCTTTTTTGCAAACAATTCTTTTACATCACTTATTTTTAGATCAGGCAATTTCTTCATACGCAAGGCATGTGGATTAAAATAAACACAAGCACGATCCGTATTATCAAAACAACCAGCGTACTGACCCATAAATTTTTGGTCCAAACTACTAAAAGTATGCAATTCATAACAAGCTACAAATTGATGGTCAGGATATTGTTCCCGCACCGCCAGAATGGTTGCTATCGCTTTTGATGGCGCATGGGCAAAATCTTTAAATACACGACTACCTTCCCTTTCCATAATCAATTCCAGACGGTTGTCCGTCCCATCAAAACTTTTTATCGCTTCAAAAAAGGAATGATCATCAATCCCAAGTTCGTTACATACTTTTCTTGCTCCATTCAGGTTCATCAAGTTGTGCCTGCCAAATACCTGTATTGGGATTAAACTATTTTGCTTTACAAAGGTTACACCCTGTTTTATGATGTACGAAGGAATGTCGTAGCCTATTTTTTTGACATCTGACCTACTGTCTTCCGCAAGTGTTTTCAGAATATCATCATCATTACTGTATATCAATGTTCCTTCTTTTTCAATCAATTCAATAAAAATCTCAAACTGTTGATCATAATTTTCGAGGGTCGGAAATACGTTGATATGATCCCAGGCCACACCGATAAGTAAAGCAATATGTGGTCTGTACCAATAAAATTTAG
>QMPA01000041.1 GCA_003650365.1 Bacteroidota bacterium
ATATTATTGGAAGATAAAAGCTCAACCGGAAAATCAAAATGATTTCCACAGTGAAACACTGACGAGATTTTTTAGAACGAGCAATTCCAGCAATTCTGAATAATCAAATCACCAAATATGGAATTGAAGAAAGAGCAATTTTAAGAGCTGCCCTACGGAGTTAAGTTTACAGCAAACAATATAGAAATTCATCCATAGCCACCCCGATATTACAGATAAATAACAAAATACTTGACTTCCGGCATGAGCTACAGTATCTTAGCTACAACGCAAATACTATTAGCAACGTATACATTTGTGATCAATTTTTTATTCTTAGTTAGGAGGATACAATGGTAATTGGGGTGTTGGTAGCTGGTAGTTATGTTTAATTAAAAGACACAAAAAAAATTCTGAAATAACTTTTTTGCGGACTTAACAAAAGGTAAATAATTATAAAAAAAGGCAAACCTATATCAGGATAATACACATATCCAAATGCTGCAATGGTAAAAGAAAATCTGTTGGCGGATATATTTGGAAATATGAAAACTAAACACCGAGCTCATCCTCGTTTGTAACGAGGATATTTTATTTATCCGTTTGCAACGGAACGAGTGGAAGCCTTTTGCATTGAAATACGAAAGTAAATGTGTCCTCGTTACAAACGAGGACAATCGAGGCCTAAGTCACAGACTTAAGCCAGTTACTTTGTATTGCAAAAGTAGATGATTCCCGACCTACTCAAACGACTGCATATCCTGCAAGCGCTTGTAAACGCCGGCTTTGGCAAGCAATTCTTCGTGGGTGCCACGTTCAACGATTTCCCCTTTTTTCAGGACGATGATTTCATCGGCATGTTGGATGGTGGACAGGCGATGAGCAATCACCACCGAAGTCCGGTCTTTCATTACATTGGACAAAGCATTTTGTACCAGCTTTTCAGATTCGGTGTCTAAAGAAGAAGTCGCTTCATCAAGAATAAGAATGGGCGGATTGGCCAGTACAGCACGGGCAATGTTCAGTCGTTGCCGCTGGCCGCCAGAGAGTTTTGTTCCACGGTCGCCAATATTGGTTTGGTAGCCATCTTCCGTTTCGATAATAAATTGGTGGGCGTTGGCTACTTTTGCAGCGGCAATTACATCTTCTTCCGTCACCCCTTCGGTTCCAAAAGCAATGTTATTGAAAATGCTGTCGTTAAATAAAATACTTTCCTGTGAAACAATTCCCATCAGTCCACGCAGGTCGTTGATTTTGTAGTCTGTAATATTTTTCCCATCAATATACAAACCGCCTTCATCCACATCGTAAAAGCGGGGTAATAAATCCACCATTGTTGATTTTCCCCCACCCGATTCACCCACAAGGGCAATCAGTTTTCCTTTGCTTACTTTCAGGTTAATGTCTTTCAGCACCGGCTCCTGTTCGTACTTAAAATGAACGTTCCGGTATTCGATGGCTTTCTCAAAAGTATTAATGGGCAAGGCGTTTGGTTTCTCCTCAATCACTTCTTCAGCATCCAATATTTCAAAAATACGTTCGGCAGAAGCAATCCCTTTTTGAATGCTGTAAAATCCCTGTGCAAAGGTTTTGGCCGGCGGAATAATCTGTGAGAACACAACGATATAAGTAATAAAATCAGCAGCCTGAATAGTGGGAGAATCGGAAAGCACCATTTGCCCACCAAACCACAAAACGACAACAATCACTACCGAAGACATGAACTCGCTTAAGGGCGACGATAAATCGCGGCGGCGATAAATCCAAAGCAATATCTTAGCGTAACCGTTGTTCTGACCTTTAAATTTTTCATCGGAATAGTCGATTGCATTGAAAGCTTTGATAATTCGCAAGCCCGAAATACTTTCTTCAATTGTTGATAGCAATCCTGCAAAACGCGCTTGCCCAATCTTGGATTGCTTGCGCAGGCTCTTCCCAATTTGTCCGATAATAAAGCCCGTTACCGGAAGAATAATCAATACAAATAAAGTCAATTTCGGGCTCATACTAATCATGAATGCCAGGTAGGCAATAATTGTAATAGGATCTCTCACAATCATTTCAAGGTAATTCATAATCGAGAACTCCACTTCCTGAACATCAGTAGTTACCCGTGCAATAATATCTCCTTTTTTGTGCTTGCTGTAAAATGAAAGTGGGAGAATCAGCAGTTTTTTATAAACATCGTTCCTGATTCCCTTTACTGCACCAATCCGCACATTGGCCATATAATACATGGCAAAAAACCGTGAAAGATTGCGAAGGAAGAAGGCAGTAATCAAAATAACACAAATATAAACCAGTGCCTGCACCTTGCCTTCTGAAATAATAATACTGCTTATTTCATAATTCAAGTAATCGAGAAACGCTCCGGTTGTAATTCCCATTTCGGGTTTTTCGGTCACCAACTCATTCATGCCAAACAATAGGTTCAGGAAAGGAATCAATAAAGCAAATGAAAACAGGGAAAATACAATGGTAAATAGATTGAAAATCACATTCAATCCGGCATATCCCAGATAGGGTTTGATGTATGCAAGGACGCGGTAGAATTTTTTCATTTAAAAAAGATATGGCATTGGTTCTTATATAGCGTCCCTACGGGACTGGGTGTTGTTATCATTTTTTTCTATAAATATTTAATCCCTAACGGGATTTTTTTCTTGTGCAATACTTCTTCTAAAAAAACTCAGATTCTTTATTTATTTCCTTAGATTTTTTCTCATTAATCTCTCATACTGTATTGTCCCGTAGGAACATGATATTTATAGAAAAAGAGAAATGACAAAAATACACAAGTCCCGTTAGAGAAGAAATATCATCATATGTCTTTTAAAATATAACGTTCATCAAAATCAATATTAAACCTGTTTAACAAATCAAGATATTCATTCCTGAATGTCTTCTTTTTATGATGTTGTTCCTGATTTATAATATACTTAACTACTCTATCAATATGTGAATGGGAATAAGAAAAGGCTCCATAACCTTCCTGCCAGTTAAATTTCGAACGAGTAAAACCTTTTTGATTAATCCATGCTGAAGACGAGCCTTTAATATCCTGCAGTAAATCAGGAATAGACTGATGCGGTTTATAACCTACAAAAACATGAAGGTGATTTGGCATACCATTTATCGCGATGAGCTTGTGTTTATTGTTTTGAACAATACCAGTAATGTATTTATACATCTCATCTTTCCACAAAGGTTGAATCAACGATACTCTGTTCTGAACTGCAAACACAAATTGAATATACATTTGCGTATATGTATTGGCCATATTTCTGTATATCACGTCCCTACAGGACTCTATTATTTGTACTGATCAAATTTTCTATAAATATTTAATCCCTAACGGGATTGAATTACTGAATCTACATTTCTAAATTTTCAATATATAATTGGATGTATCAAGTTTTTCCATAACAAAATCTTCAAATTTTAATACGCTTTTTTTATCATCCAATAAATCACCCCTACAGCAACTCAAATCCAGTATAATTAGCCGGACTAATCGCCAACAATTCATTCTTCAATTCATCAGAAACTGCCAAGCCATTTATAAAAGAACGGATAGAATCGCTGGTTATTTTTTCATTGGTGCGTGTCAGCCCTTTCAGTGCTTCGTATGGATTGGGGTATTTTTCGCGGCGAAGAATGGTTTGAATGGCCTCAGCAACCACAGCCCAGTTTGCTTCCAAATCTGCGGTAATTTTTTCCTCATTTAGCAATAATTTATCGAGACCTTTCATCAATGATTTTAGCGCAATAAGCATATGCGCTATTGGAACACCAATGTTTCGCATGACAGTAGAATCTGTCAAATCGCGCTGCAACCGGGAGACTGGAAGTTTTTCGGCTAAATGGTGCAGCATTGCATTGGCAATACCCAGGTTGCCTTCGGCATTTTCAAAATCGATGGGATTTACTTTATGGGGCATGGCCGAAGAACCAATTTCACCTTCCTTAATTTTCTGTTTAAAATAATCCATCGAAATATAAGTCCAAATGTCTTTGCTAAAATCTAAAAGAATTGTATTTATACGTGCCAAATTCTGAAAATAAGCTGCCAGATAATCGTAATGTTCAATCTGCGTTGTAGTTTTCTGACGATGGAGTTTCAGACCATTTTTCACAAAATCGCAAGCAAATTCTTCCCAGTCAATTTTAGGATAAGCAACAACATGTGCATTCAGGTTTCCAGTGGCACCACCAAATTTTCCTGAAAAAGGAATGCTACGCAAAAGATCCAACTGATTCTCGATTCGTTCAACAAAAACATAAAACTCTTTCCCCAACTTTGTTGGCGATGCCGGCTGTCCATGTGTTCGCGCCAGCATTGGAATATCCTTCCAGGCAAAAGCTGACAAATTAATTTTGTTTAACAGTTTTTCAATCAATGGAGAAAGCACAAGATTATGTGCGTCTTTCACCAAAAGAGGCATGGCTGTATTATTAATATCCTGAGAAGTTAATCCAAAATGCACAAACTCTTTATAGGCTACCAAACCCAATTCATCAAAACATTCTTTGATAAAATATTCCACTGCCTTTACATCATGATTGGTCGTTTTTTCGATGGTTTTAATGGATGAGGCATCATCGGGAGTAAAGTCTTTGTAGATATTTCTAAGTTTGTTAAAATAGCTTTTATCAAAATTTTCCAAACTAGGAAGTGGCAAATTACACAAGGCGATAAAGTATTCAATCTCGACCTGAACACGGTATTTAAACAGTGCATATTCAGAGAAGAAATCAGAAAGCTCATTGGTCTTGTTTCTATATCGGCCATCTACCGGCGAAGTGGCGGTTAAAGGGGAGAGTTCCATTGAAATTATTTTTTTGTCAAAATTAGGAAATTAATGGAATGAATTATCGTTCAAATCAATTCAGTTTATGCCAACTTTATGCTGTCATACTACTTAATTCCATAGTTCCTGTGTTTGTTGTAAATCAAATCACAATCAAAAAATATTTTTATATTCGCAGCATCCAAACACCACCTCAATTCCATTTTACGATATGAAACCATTAGCCATACGACCGAGGTGTAGCTTGAATACCACTTTGACTGTCGAAGAAATCATGCAGTCAATTGTAAACAAGCTAAGGGAAGACGAAGAAAAAGTAGCGGGCAATACCTTGCTCAACCACGCCTATTTAAAAATTCCGGAAAATGAACAAAACTATTGGTCGCCAGAACTTCATGTTACTGTTGAACAAGTTGAAGGTGGATCGGTTGTAAATGGTGTTGTGGGCCCAAAGCCAAAAATCTGGACCATGTTCATGTTTTTCTATACAGGGATTATTGTCCTTTTTTTGTTTGGCAGTACAATGGGAGTTTCGCAATGGATGCTGGGAATGAGTGCACCCTGGTTGTGGAGCATTCCTGCTTCAGCGATATTGTGGGTGGTGGTTTTTTTGGCGGCAAAAATAGGACAACGTAAAGCAAACAAACAGATGGGGCGATTGCGCAATTTTCTAGATTTGGCAATCGTTGATGCAGAAAACAAGCAGAAGGTTAATGCTTAAGCGTTACTGGAAACAACTTATCACAATTATTCTTCCTCAATAGCTAAACAGATTACAATTTTCTTTGAAAGTTTGCAGAATGATTACCATTCTCGATAATTTCAGTGAGCATATCATTTGAAAATCTTTGAAGCTCAGGATAAAATTCTGTGAAGTCTTTTTTCAATTCTTCATAATTTTTCTCTAATCCTGTAACAGCAGAACTCATGCCTGAAAGCAATCCGGTACGCCTGTCCATTCCATGGAATACACGCTCCAAACCTGAAAACTCGGCATAAGATGTCAGCCAGTTTTGTGCAATCAAAAAAGGCAACATCCGTTTTGTCCGGTCGGGAAGGATTAAAAATCGTTTGGTAAGTTCGGCATAAACATGTTTTGAAAAGCTATTGAGACTTGAGGGGTGGTATAGTTTCCAATTTTTTGCCAGAAAATGATCGTAATAAATATCCATCACCACGCCCGAATATCTACCATAATCTTCCCTTATCCTGTTTACACTTCTTTTTACAATCAGGTGTTTATCCGTAAAAGTATCAATTTGCCGATGAAGCAGGATACCGGCCTGAATTTCTGTCTCAAACTTTTCCCATTGTTTTCCTTTCACCGCATCGGCAAAAAAATTCCCTAATAGAACTTTATTGTTGTTTCCTGAAAGATGGGCGTGCGCAAGGAAATTCATGGGTTTCAATCTTTTGGCAAAAGTAAAATATTATTCAATTTATAATGATTATAGATAGCTTTTAGGTGAAATGATTTGATCTGTTTTTTTAATAATTTTGTGCTGTTTTCAATATACTAAAAATTTAATTTGAACGGATGCAAAAGTTGTTGTTGTTAGGAGATGAAGCCATTGCCCAGGGAGCTATTGACGCAGGTATTTCTGCTGTTTATGCCTACCCCGGAACCCCTTCAACCGAGATTACAGAATATATTCAGGTATCGAAAGATGCGTCTGCAAAAAAGATAAAATCACAGTGGTCGGCCAATGAAAAAACCGCCATGGAAACTGCGATTGGCATGTCTTATGCCGGAAAAAAATCGCTGGTTTGCATGAAACATGTGGGGCTGAATGTTGCTGCCGATGCTTTCATCAATTCAGCCATTACAGGTGCCAATGGAGGTTTGGTTGTGTTATCGGCCGATGACCCTTCGATGCACTCTTCGCAGAATGAACAAGATTCTCGTTTCTACGGAAAATTTGCCCTTATTCCTGTCATGGAGCCCAGTAATCAGCAGGAAGCCTACGATATGACAAGGTATGCTTTTGAGCTTTCAGAAAAATATGGAACTCCTGTTTTATTGCGTATCACTACGCGTTTGGCGCACTCAAGGGCAGGTGTAAAACGAGAGGCTGAAGTTCCACAAAATAAAATGAAGCTATCCTCAGATTTACAACAATTTGTACTGTTGCCATCCATCGCACGCAAGCAATACAATATGTTACTGGACAAGCAGGAATTGTTTGAAGAAGATGCAATGCAATCAGGCTTCAATAAATTCTTTCCCGCCAAGGACAAAAGTTTGGGCGTTATCGCATGTGGTATTGCTTACAACTATTTACTCGAGAATTATGAAGATGGAAAAATTCCATTTCCGGTACTCAAAGTAAGCCAGTATCCTGTGCCTCGTAAGATGGTTGAAAAACTCTACGAAATGGTTGACGAAGTATTGGTACTGGAAGATGGTTACCCAATTTTTGAAGAATTGTTGAGAGGTTATCTGAATAAAGGAAAAACCATTCACGGACGGATGGACGGCAGTATTCCAAGAGCTGGCGAATTGAACCCGAATATCGTGGGCAAAGCTTTGGGACTTGAAATTTCTGAAGGCTTTGAAACACCGGGCGTTCTGGCAGGAAGGCCACCGCAGCTTTGCCAGGGTTGTTCGCATACCGATTCGTTTACAGCACTAAATGAAGCGCTGGAGCCTTATTCAAGAGGGCGTGTTTTGTCTGATATTGGTTGTTATACTTTAAGCGCACTCCCACCACTTGAAGCCATTAATTCGTGTGTCGATATGGGCGCATCCATTACCATGGCCATTGGAGCTGCCGATGCCGGTTTGTTCCCGGTTGTGGCTGCCATTGGTGATTCAACTTTTACCCATTCGGGAATGACCGGATTATTGGATGCCGTCAATCAAAAAGCGCCGATTACAGTTTTATTGAATGACAATGCAACTACAGGAATGACTGGCGGACAGAATTCTTCAGCTTTCGAAAAAGTAGATGATATTGTCAGGGGTGTTGGTGTCGAAGAAGCGCACATACGTATCATTATACCGCTTAGAAGAAACCACGAGGAGAATGTGAAAGTTTTCCAGGAAGAGTTAGAATACAAAGGCGTTTCAGTAATTATTGCCCGACGCGAATGTGTTCAAACACTGGCACGAAGAATGAAGCTAAAAATGATGGAAAAGAGGGAAGCAAAAGCATAGTATTATAATCAGGAAATTGAAATGAAAAAGAATATCATAATTTCAGGCGTTGGCGGACAAGGAATTTTAACCATTGCTACAGTTATCGGAACTGCCGCTTTATCAGAAGGATTAGAATTGAAGCAGGCCGAAGTGCATGGCATGAGCCAACGTGGTGGCGATGTACAATCGCACTTGCGAATTTCTTCAAATCCAATCGCATCCGACCTGATACCGGAAGGAAAAGCGGACATCATTATTTCGATAGAACCAATGGAATCCCTGCGCTATGTAAATATGCTACATAAAAAGGGCGGATGGTTAGTTACCAGTATGAATCCATTTAACAATATTGCCAATTATCCACCAATTGAAGATGTTTTAAATGCAATTTGGAAACTACCACATTATGTTACTATCGATGCCAACAGGGTAGCCAAGGATTTGGGATCGATAAAAGCTGCCAATATTGTAGTTCTCGGTGCTGCCAGCCCTTTTCTTGATATTAAATATGAATCTCTTGAAAAAGCGATTTCATCAATTTTTTCTAAAAAAGGTGACGATATTGTACAGCTAAACCTGAAAGCTTTGAAAGCCGGTAAAGATTATGCTGACGAGCGGACATAATTGAGACCATTCACATTCTCAACCTGCTAAGAGCAAAAGCCCACTTAGCAGGTTCAATATTCCCACCCCCCGTTTCAAGCGTCCTCGCTTAAAAAAGAAGATATTTTACAGTTAATCCATTTTCATCTTAAACTAAATTAAAGACGCTTGCAACAGGAATGGTTTTTCTGCCTGCCGTCTTCTCACTTTTTTTACTTTTGCCGACTGATTGAAAAGTAAAATGCAAAAAATAAAACTTCTCTACTTTCTTATTGTACTTGGCTTGTTTTCCTGCGGAACTTCCGATGAGAACACCACTGTAACAGATGAGAAAATAATAAACATTCCTGAATTTGCTTACGGAATAAATATTGACAGCCTGAAAGTAATTAAAGGCAATGTCAAGAAAAATGAATTCCTTGCAGACATCTTATTAAGGCATGGTGTCGATTACCAGATTATTGATTACATCGCCCGCTATACCAGGGATACTTTTGATGTACGGAAAATCCGGACAGGTAATAAATACAGCATCATTTGTACAAACGACTCAAGTGAAAAAGCTTTGTACTTTGCTTATGAAATTTCGGCTGCATCCTTTGTTTTGTACCATCTGACAGATTCCTTATACGCCAAACGAGGGGCGAAAGAAATAAACATTATTACCGACTCGACTTCTGGAGTCATCCAATCATCATTGTGGAATGCTTTGGTGGAAAAGAATGCAGATCCAAACCTTGCCAACGATCTGTCAGAAATTTATGCCTGGACAATTGATTTCTTTGGCTTGCAAAAAGGTGACAAATACAAAGCCATTTTTGAGCAATACTTTGTAGAAGACCAATACATCAGTCTTGGAAAAGTAAAAGCAGCCAAATTTTACCATGGAGGAAAAAACCGCTATGCTTTTTATTTTGAACAAAATGGAAGCGGTGACTATTTTGATGAAGAAGGGAAAAGCTTACAGCGGGCTTTTTTAAAAGCACCACTTCGGTATTCCAGAATAAGTTCAGGGTTTTCAAATAGTCGTTTGCATCCCGTTTTAAAAATAAGAAGGCCGCATCATGGAATTGATTATGCAGCACCAACAGGAACTCCGGTTTATACTGTGGGTGATGGTAAAATCATTAAAAAAGGATACCAAAAACGTGGCGGTGGAAATTATGTGAAAGTAAAGCACAACGGAACTTATAGCACAACTTATATGCATTTAAAAGGCTTTGCAAAAGGCATTAAAGTGGGCAAGTATGTTAAGCAAGGCGATTTGTTGGGTTATGTTGGTCAAACAGGCCTGGCTACCGGCCCTCATCTCGATTTTCGATTTTACCGGAACGGGAAAGCCGTTAATCCCCTAAAAGTAGAATCGCCACCTTCAAAACCAATTGATCCGGATTATCAGTCTGCTTTTGATTCGGTTGTAAACAGGTATTTATATTTGCTCGATTCTATTCAATAATCGTCTCTTTTCCGTTATTGCCCTTCCCCTCCCCCGTTGTTGGTTTCCTCGCCAACAACATTCATTAGCATACCCTTTCTTAGTTTCCTATCCCCATTATTGGTGTCCACACATATAGCTAAAACTCAAGATTCTGTGATTTGATTTTAATGAATTGGGGAAGTATTATTGGTACAGACTACCAACTGTGGTGTAGTAAATATATCTAAATGCCGTTGGTGGGACACCAACAGCGGAGAGGGGTATTGAAATTGATCTTTCCAATACAAACATCCTTCCTTGGCCGTTGATGGATACGAATGACCACTTCTTCTGGTTTTAACCCGATTTTACCCTGCTGAAAAAACGGCAACGAAAAGGCCTAACAAAAAAAACCGCTCTTGAAACAAGAGCGGTTTTTAAAAATTATGTATTTACCAATATTTACTTAAACGGGCTGGGCACAACATCCCAGAATATTGGCGTACTGGTTTCATCACCACCAATGGCAGCAGAAGCAGCTTCGTAATTGTTTTTGTTCTGCTGAACTTCATTGTAAGGATAAGGCATACGCAAAGGAATATCACCATAAACCATTCCTTCAGGAACATTCAATTGGGGATAGTCTAACCTTTTCCACTCAGTAAGTCCTTCAACACCTCTGTTGTATAAAGCAAGCCATTTTTGCTCACCAATACTTTGCTTCCAGTTGGCAGCATCGTATGGGTTTTGCGTAAGGTATTCAGCAACACCTTCAGCTTCCCAATATGCAAAACTGGCTTCGATAGCAGCATTGTAATGATCTGCTGCTGATCCGCTTACACCAAATCCTCTTTGTGCAGCTTCGGCTAATAGGAACTCAACTTCAACATAGTCTATCATATTGGCTTCAAAAGCAGGATCAAAGAAACGAGCCTGGAAGTTTGAGAAGTTATTGTATGACTGTGCACCATCTAAACCGGCTACAGCACCTAAATATACAAATTTCTCAACTTCGGCATTGCTACTGGTGTCAACCATGGTAAAGTATTTTCCAATACGACCGTCTTCTTTTGCAAGCATCATATCAACAATAGTGTTGGTGGGTAAGAAGTCTTTACGGCCTGCTCTAAACCCTTCCCAAATTCTGTTAATGTGAGGAACAACTCCTGGATAATATACAAATCCACTTTGTGACTGATCTGTAAACAGGCCAGCACTTTCAGCATCCTTAGCAGCTACACCAGCTTTTCCAGCGTCAACATCAGAAAGGCGCATACCTACTCTTAAGAGTAAAGAAGCAGCAAACCTTTTCCATGATGCAACATCTCCGTTGTACATAACATCAGCTGTACCAAAACTACCATAATCTGCATTCAAACTAACAAGGTCATTTCTTAACCTGGCAAGCAGATCGTTATAAATGGCTGCAGCATCGTCATAAACAGGTGCTGAGTTTTCAAAGCCCATCAATGCTTCGGTATATGGAACATTTCCAAAAGCATCAACAAGCACTTGGTAACTATACACTTCACAGATATCAATGATAGCAATCATGTTTTTTGCTTCATCAGGATCTCCACCGTAATTTTCGTCCATCAACATATTTTTTGCTTCCTGGAAATCCATTAAAGCATCCCTGTAATATTCTCTGGTGAACCCATCAGGAATTTTTCTGTCCTGGTACAAATAGCGTGACTCATCAAAATAAGTCGTTTCCTGCCAGTATTGGCATGTTAACCTTTGGATATTCAAGTTAACACTGGTCTCTTCTGTCTGATTAACCATTCCCACAAGCGCATTTGTAAACAAGGTATAATAAGGTACCTCGGTTGGGTGCTTAGGGTCAATGTTATCAGGCAATTTGCATTGTGATACCCCAATAACGAGGATCAATGCGAGCGATAAATATTTTATTATTTTCATATCTAATTATTTTTTTGCTGATTATATTAAAATCCTAATTTAAGGTTAAACCCAAAAGTTTTTGCAGTAGGATAAGAACCAGTTTCAATTCCCTGGTTATTACCTGAACCCAAACTTGCTTCAGGGTCAAAGTGGTCAACATTTTTGCTGATTATCCATAAGTTACGTCCTACAAAAGCAATTGTAAGATCTTGAAGTAATACCTTTTCAAACATTTTCTTTGGGAAACTATAAGATAAAGAAACTTCACGCAACTTGGTATAAGAAGCATCGAATACGTACCTTTTGGTTGGGCTGTTGTTGTAATAAAATGCCCTACCCCAACGTGCCGAGTTGATCAGAATGTCGTTAGGCGTTCCATCTTCTTTAACTCCCGGAAGAACAGTTCCTCCTGAATTATCAGCAGCATCACTGATAGGCAAACCACCACCAAAATGGGGGCTAAGCTCACCATCCGTTTTGCTTACAAGGTTGTCACGCATTGGGTTACCAAGTTGGTTGTTTCCAGCTGTTTCAGCATACAGGCCTGTTGCCTGACCATATTTGGTACTCACTGAGTAAACATCACCACCTTTTTGGATGTCGATCAAAGCATATAATGTTAGTCCTCTCCAACGTAAAGTTGTTGGGATACCCATTTTCCAGTCTGGATTAATGTCACCCAAGATCATATCACCTCTTTCGGATTTCATATAATAACCATTTTCGTCAACCATCGGCTCACCATTTTCATGATAAACATAATCAGTTCCCAGAATGGTTCCGTAAGGCTGGCCTACTGTTGCGTTAACTGAGACATCCCATGCTGAGTATATCAGGATATTGGTAACTTTAGTACCACTGGCATCAGTAAACAGGCTCACAACATCACTTTTATTGGTCCACCAGTTAGCGCCAATGTCCCATGTCCAGTCTTTTGTTTGAACAGGTACACCAACAATGCCAATTTCCCAACCTTTGTTTGTCATTTCTCCGCCGTTAATCCACATAAAGCTATTTCCTGAATAAGGAGAAACAGCAACAGGTAGAATTTGGTTGTAAGTAGCAGAGCTATAAGTTGAAACGTCGAGTCTTAACCTGCTCTGCAGGAAGTGTGCCTCAAGACCAAACTCTAAACTCTTTGTACGCTCAGGTATCAGATTCGGGTTCTGCAATGTGCTATTTACTGAGAACAATGGATTGCCGTCCCAACTGGTGTTTTGCGAATAGGTTGAAACCAGGCTATAAGCAGGAGCATCACTACCAACTTCAGCGTAGTTTGCTCTCAGTTTCAACAATGGCATCCAGCTTAAATCACGCATTGCTGCAATTTCTGTTAACACTACACTGAGTGATCCTGACCAGTAATTGTATCCGTTACTGCCATCAGGTAAAGTAGAAGAAATATCATATCTGTCAGTTAAGTCGAGATATATAAAATTACCATATCCCAATGATACACTTCCAAAATAACTGTTTACTCCGCTATTGATTAATGACTCAGTAACATAATAAGGTGATTCAGAGTTCGAGACTGTATAAAGTCCGGGGACTACAAGACCACCTACAGTGTGTCCAAAAATAGACTCAAAACTATTTCTTCTCAGGTTCGATCCCAGTAATGCACTCAAAGAAATCTTGTCCCAGGTCTTGTTAAACTTAAGCAAAGCCTCAAGGTTCAATTCAGAAACCTGATTTGTGTAATTCGAATAATAAGAAGGGTCAACACTACCGGCAGCAATTCTTTCGTTTTGCGTAGCGGCATAGTAGTCAAGCATTCCTTTTACTGAAAGGCTTAAATAATCAGTAAATTTATAATTCAATGCAGCATATCCAAATACCCTATTGCGCCAGTCATCTTGGTAACTTTTTCTACGCACATAATAAGGGTTGTCAAAGAAAATAGGGTTCAAATTGTCATAATAACTGGAGTTCCATGAAAGTTGGTCGCCATTAGGACGCAAATAACCTTCATCCAATCTTTTCATGTCCACATTTCTTTCGAACCATTGTCCGAGTGATTGCATGGGATTCATACCATCATAACCTGTTCCAAAACGGCCAGTTGCTTGTGTGTTAACATAAGTAATATTGGCTTCTACATTAAACTTTTTTGTAAAATTGTAATCACCGGCAAAATTAATTGTATTCTTATTCAACTCGCTATTTACCATGATACCTGTTTGGTCAACATTGGTATAAGACAATCTGAATGAACCATCATCATTGGCAGCATTAAAAGAAACGTTGTTTGTAAAAGTATAACCTGTTTTGAAGAAATAATCCAAGCTATTTTCTCCGGCTTGCCATGCTCTTTTTTCAGCATAATTTTCCCGAAGCGGGTCCAAAGCATCCCATTGAATAACCTGAAGATTGGGATCAAATTTCGCGCCCCATGATGCATCTTCAGAACTAGGTGTGATCAAATCATTTACACCATCACCATCAAGGTCTGCATAAAAGAAGTAAGCAGTTGGGTCTTCGTAGAAAGGACCGTAACCAGCACCATACTCATTTTGGTACTGTGGCGCAGTTGACATATCAGCTTTGCTCATAAGTACACTTGAGTTCCAGGTAACACCAATCCGTTTTTGACCGGGACCACGTGCACCTTTTTTGGTTGTAATTAAAATAACACCGTTGGCTGCTCTTGAACCATAAAGGGCTGTTGCAGCTGCACCTTTTAATACAGATACACTTTCAATGTCATCAGGATTGATGTCCATGGCTGCGTTACCATAGTCATATCCTCCCCAACCGTCATTCTGGTAAGTACCATGTTGAACCACCCGGTCGTTGTTGTTACTGATGGGTACACCGTCAACAACAAACAAAGCCTGATTGTTTTGGGTAAGTGATGTTGAACCCCTGATAAGAATGTTGGCAGAACCACCCATGGTGTTAGGTGAGATAACTGATACACCCGCAGATTTTCCAGAGAGCGAGCTCACAACGTTGACATCAGCAACCCTGTTTACATCATCTCCACTAAGTTCATCCACTGCATAACCCAATGATTTCTTTTCACGCGATACACCAAGTGCTGTAACTACTACCTCGTCCATCATCGTTGCTTCCGACTCCATGGTAACGTTAACAGTAGTTTGATCACCCAAAATAATTTCCTGGGTGCTCATTCCAACATAGGAGAATAGCAGCACTTCATGCTCTGGTTCCAGACCAATGGAATACACACCATCCAGGTCGGTTGTCGTACCAACGGTAGTTCCTTTTACCTGAACGGTAACCCCTGGGATTCCCATTCCGTCGTCGGCACTGATAACCTTACCACTAATGGTTCTTGTTTGTGCATTGGCAAATTGTATACCAACGAAAAACAAGAACACCATTAAAATTGTAATTTTCCTCATAATGATAATTTTTGGTTAATGAATTAATTGAACATATAAAATTGATTAATAATTTTCATAATCGATGCAAGATATATACAAATTGTAAACTTTATGATTTTTTAACATTAAAGAAATAAACAATCAATTCTTAATAAAAAATTTAGGTTAATGTTTGTGAGTTATATAGAGGGCTGTATGTTTTATAGTTTCTGCTTTGGTTTAAGGGTGCAATTTATAACATTTTTTAACAAACAATTACTTAAAACATTTTTTTAAAATAATAAGTCAAAACAGCTATAAAACCAAGACCAACTATAATAGTTGTCCAGACAAAAACATCATTCAAATATATACCAAAGCCTGTTAATATTAAGTAGTTAATAATGAATAAATAATAGCCCTTCTTTTTTAATTTGAGCATGAAAATACCACTAAGAATGAAGCCCGAAAAAAGAGCAATATGTAGTATTATATAGAATGAATAAAAATTAGGGGTCAAGCCGTTTAGCCCGCTAAATCCAACAAAATTTGTATCACTTAACTGAAATAATCCTGCTGCCATAAAAAACAGAAACCCCAACACACCTTCTACAAGAATTATAATAGAGATAATTCTCAACAGCAAAGGGATGCGTGGGACTACATTTATTTTATCCATTTCGGAATTAATTGTCATAAACAGTCTATTTAATTATAGAAAGACTTTTGGCGTATAAATAGACGAAACTCGCACTAATCACTAATTCAGGCACCGGAAAAGGGAGCCCGTTAATAAAAAGTTTGGGGAGAATAAGCAACAGGATTTGTGATACCGTATAAAGATGAAAGCCGGCTTTTTTTAATTGCCACATTTGCGTTGCACCAATTATTGTAACAAGAAGTGTGAGGGATTGTAGCAGAAAAAATACCGGACTGATGTCAAGCAGAAAGCCCATATCTATTTCCGATCCCAAAAATGAATACGTGCTTTGCTGTTCAAGTAGTTCTTTAATCGGTTCGATAGTGAGAAACAATAAACCGTTTGCCATCATCGACATGCCACTACCAATAAAGGTAAGTATGCAAAGAACTGTTAATAAGTCTGAGCGTTTTTTAGGTTGTTCTATGGTTTCCTCCATGTGTAATTCTACTTCATTTGTTGGGTTGAGGTTGAGGTTAAGGTTTGAGGTTGAGGGTTTCCTCTATTTCAAACTCCCGACCGCTTTTTCCACTTCCTCAAGTATTTCACCCGACTCGACAAGCTCCTTCATTTTGTTATGGTCTTTGTATAAAGGACGGTCAATATCGAGAAATTCAACATGACGGCGAATAACTTCGTGCGCTTTTGTTACACCGTCTCCAAATTTATAATCCCTAAAGTCTAGTGCCTGAGCGGCAGCCATGAATTCGATGCCAAGTATTCCATAAGCATTGTCAATAATCTGGAAATTTTTTATGGCTGTATTCATTCCCATCGAAACAAAATCTTCCTGGTCGGCAGCGGCAGGAATAGATTGAATGGATGCTGGTGCTGACAAGATACGCTGTTCAACAATTTGCATATCGGCAGTATATTGGCTGAGCATCAGTCCTGAAAACATCCCTGCACCTTTTGTAAGAAATGCCGGCAAACCCGCACTGAGCGCAGGATTGTTTAATCGGTTCATTCTTCTTTCAGAAAGCACACTCACCATAGTAATAGCAATGCCGGCCATATCCATCGGCAGGGCTACGGGAGTTCCCTGGAAATTGGCTCCAGAAAGCGCCATGTCTTCGTCAGGGAAGAAAATCGGATTATCGCCAACACCATTTAGTTCAATTTCAACCTGCGAACGGGCATAAGCCAAGGCATCATGTGCAGCTCCAATTACTTGTGGTGTCGAACGCATGGAATAGGCGTCTTGCACTTTGTGCTTTACTTTTCCCATTTTCAAATCACCTTCGGCAACCAATTTGGCAATTGCTTTTGCACTTCGCACTGCACCTTTGAACCCTCTTACTTCATGAAGCCTTGCGTTGTATGGACCCATATTGGCCTTCAATGCTTCGAGCGACATGGCAGCAGCAATTTCTGCCTGCATCAGCCATCGGTTGGCATCGTATAAAAACAAGGCACTCATGGCTGTAAGTACATTCGACCCATTAATAATGCCCAGTCCGTCACGGGCATGGAGACCTGGAATCTCAATCCCAGCTTTTTCCATGGCCTCTTTTCCTTCGAGAAGTGCCCCTTTAAAATAAGCTTTTCCTTCGCCAAGCATCAAAAGTGCAATTTGCGACATAGGCGCCAAATCACCGGAGGCACCCACTGAACCTTTGCGGCAAACATAGGGCGTAACTCCTTTGTTGAGCATCTCGATCAATGTTTTTGTGATAAGCGGACGAATACCTGAATTGCCGTGCGCATGAACATTTATTCTTCCAAGCATGGCTGCCCTTACGTAGTCTTCTGGCATGGCATCACCAATTCCGGCAGCATGGTTATAAACAAGGTATTTCTGAAAATCCTTAACCTGGTCATCATTTAATACAACTTCAGAAAATTCGCCAATACCGGTGTTTACGCCATACATTATTTCGTGTGCAGCAACTTTTCTTTCAAGCATGGCACGACATTTCTCAATGGCTTTTAAAGCATTGGGATGTAGTGCTACTTTTTTTTGGTGACGGGCGACGGCAACCATGTCTTCAATGCTTAATCCTGCCCCTTTTATCATTAGTGTCATTTTATTTTTTTAAGCGAAATTAAAGAAAATTCAATCTGCTCTCAACAAAATATCACTTTGTATTTAGAAAGAAAAAATTACTTTTGCGCCGCTCTTGAAATACCCATTCTAATTTAATAAAAGATGCTTAATAACGAACTGAATTCCATCGAACAAGTTGAAAAAACTGTTAAAGAAAACCCAGCCACACTGGTCTATTTTTATAATGACAATTGTGCTCCCTGCCTCAGTTTGCGCCCTAAAGTAATTGAATTAGTTACTGAAGAATTTCCTAAAATGGAATTGATTTTCGTTAATTC
>QMPA01000042.1 GCA_003650365.1 Bacteroidota bacterium
ATTCGCGCGCTAGGGGGGGGTAGTCGAAGCACGCGAAACATTCGCGCGCTAGGGGTGATTGTAAATAATTTCAAGGACACTAGCGCGCGGATTTTCAAAGACACTAGCGCGCGGATTTTCCGCGTGCTTGATAATGTGGGGTGGGTTTTGAAACACGCGAAATATTCGGTTTAATTGTGGCACGCGAAACATTCGCGCGCTAGGGGGGAGGTAAGGCACGCGAAACATTCGCGCGCTAGGGGTGATTGTAAATAATTTCAAGGTCACTAGCGCGCGGATTTTCAAAGACACTAGCGCGCGGATTTTCCGCGTGCTTATTAGTGTTGGATGGGTTTTGAAACATGCGAAATATTCGGTTTAGTCGAAGCACGCGAAACATTCGCGCGCTAGGGGTAAGGCACGCGAAACATTCGCGCGCCAGAGTTGTGCGAAAAATTCGCGCGCCAGAGTTGTGCGAAAAATTCGCGCGCCAGAGGTTGACATTAGTTTTTGTAATTTTGCCATACAATGACCAACTTTTCAGAGCATATAAAAAAGGAGCCCTTTGTTACTATTTCAAGAGTGGCAGCCGAAACAAAAACAAGTGTTTATGTAATCGGTGGCTATGTGCGTGATTTATTTTTACATCGCCAATCGAAAGATGTGGATGTTGTGGTTGTCGGAAGCGGAATTGCTTTTGCGCGTAAAGTAGCCGCTGCATTTGGTTCGGGGGTGAATGCCAAATATTTTAAAAACTTTGGTACGGCAATGGTGCGTTATAAAAGCTGGGAAATGGAATTTGTAGGGGCACGGAAAGAATCGTACCGCAGGGATTCCCGTAAGCCGATAGTGGAAAATGGCAGCCTTTCAGATGACCAGAAAAGGCGCGACTTTACCATCAATGCCATGTCTATCAGTCTGCAGGAGAATGACTTTGGTAAACTTTACGACCCGTTTAATGGACAGGAAGATATTGAAAATACAACAATCCGCACACCATTAGATCCTGATATTACTTTTTCTGATGACCCCCTTCGGATGATGCGTGCCATCCGTTTTGCAACACAATTGGGTTTTTCGATTGCCGAGAATACTTTCGATGCCATCGGTAGAAACCGCAACCGTATCAGTATTGTTTCTAAGGAAAGGATTCTTGATGAATTGAATTTAATCGTCATGGCACCAATGCCCTCCATTGGATTTGAATTGTTGGATGAAACCGGACTGCTGAAAAATATATTTCCAAAACTTGTCGAATTAAAGGGTGTCGAAAAAGTAGGTAATCAAAGTCATAAAGATAATTTTTACCATACCCTGGAAGTGCTGGATAATCTTGCTAAAAAGTCGGATAATTTGTGGTTGCGATGGGCTGCCATCCTTCATGATATTGCCAAACCGGTGACCAAAAAGTTTGAGCCAAAAACCGGCTGGACTTTTCATCAGCACGAGTTTATCGGGGAGAAAATGGTGCCGGGGATATTTAGAAATCTGAAACTGCCCATGAATGAAAAAATGCGCTACGTTCAGAAATTGGTACGCTTGCATCTCAGGCCGATTGTTTTGGCGCAAGATATTGTAACCGATTCTGCCATCAGGCGTTTACTTTTTGATGCCGGTGATGACGTTGATGATTTGATGCAATTGTGTGAAGCGGATATTACTTCGAAGAATGAATACAAAGTTAAAAAGTACCTGAATAATTTTGCGCTGGTCAGAAAGAAGTTAAAAGAGGTCGATAAAAAAGATAAGATTCGGAATTGGCAGCCACCCATTACCGGAGAAATTATTATGGAAACTTTTGGATTGGCGCCTTCCAGAAAAGTAGGCGATTTAAAAAAAATAATCCGAGAAGCCATTCTTGATGGTGAGATTTCCAATAATTTTGAGGAGGCCTATACTTTTCTGTTGGAACAGGGGAGGAAAATGGGATTGGGTGTGAAGAAGGTTGTTGAGATACCGGAGGAGGGAAAGGAAATAACAAATGACAATAAAACAAATCTCAAATAAGCTCCAATACTAAAAAACCAAATCCCAAACATTTCTTCTACATGGAGTTTTTTGGTTATTGAATATTGTTTTTTTTGAATTTATTTGTGATTTGATAATTGTAATTTGGAATTTTTATAACGAAGAAATCCAATATTCAGCCTGCGAATGCCCAACATTAATGACAATACCCTAATCGTTCTCCTCGGCCCTACCGCTTCAGGTAAAACCGATCTTGCAATTGCATTGGCGCAGCATTTTAAAACGGAGATTATTTCTGCTGATTCGCGACAGTTTTACAAAGAAATCCCCATCGGTACTGCTGCTCCAAACGCTGACCAACTTGCTTTAGTCAAGCATCACTTTGTAGGGCATTTGTCCATTCAGGATAATTACAATGTTTTTCGCTTTGAACAAGATGTTCTAAAGTTGCTGGAAAAAGGATTTAAATCGCATGATGTGTTTGTAATGACGGGCGGGTCAGGCTTGTACATTGATGCAGTTTGTCAAGGGATTGATGAGCTTCCCGACCCGGATATTGGGCTGCGAAATAGCTTGGAGAAGCTATTCAAAGAGCAAGGAATTGAAGTCCTCCAGCAAAAGTTAAAAGAACTTGATCCCGTTTATTTTCAAAGCGTTGACCTGAAAAATTCCAAGCGTTTGATGCGTGCTATCGAAGTCTGTCTTCAAACGGGAAAACCCTATTCGCAACAACGTTTAAATAAAGGAAAAGAAAGGCCATTTAATATCATTAAAGTTGGACTGGATATGCCCCGCGAAATCTTAAACCAACGTATTAATCTTCGGACAGATGAAATGATAAATGCTGGCTGGCTTAATGAGGCAAAAGCTGTTTTCCCTTTGCGAGATTTGAATGCGCTTAACACTGTTGGTTATAAAGAATTGTTCAGCTACTTTGATGGTGAACGCACTTTGGAAGAAGCCTTAGTAAAAATCAAAACCAATACACGCCGCTATGCTAAACGTCAGATGACCTGGTTTAGAAAAGACAAAAGTATTCAATGGTTTGAGCCTGGAAAAGTGGAGGAGATTGTTGGGTTTTGCCAATAAACTGATGCGCGAATTTTCGCGTACCCAATAAACTTACGGCACGCGAAAATTCGCGCGCCAGTTTGCGCGTTCGCGCGCCAGTTTGCGATTCGCGCGTAATTGAGGGGGGTTAGCCCAAATGATATTCAACCAGCCCCTCCATCGGATTCTGAAGAATTCGTCCCAAAGTAATTTGATTTTCATCCAGAACAACTTTCAAAATATCCTGAAAGTGAAAAGCTACCGAACCTATAAAAGAAACAGGAAGTGATTGATAATTACCATACTTACTAATGTAGCGGTCAATAAACTTTGTAAAGGACTGCTTCACAATAAATGTGCAAAACGAATTATCGATATGTTTATTCGCAAATGGACTTATCGACGAATAAAACAGATTCGGACTGGGCTCTTTATAAATTCTATCAAGTGCTTTGCTAAAATTAAGATCGAATTCTTTGAAAAAACTTTTCGTCAGTTTTTCGTCAGCCTCTCCAAGTAAAATTCCTCTCAGCAATAATTTGCCAATGTGTGTCCCGCTCCCTTCGTCACCGAGCATATAACCTAGCGAAGGGACATTGTCAACGATTTTCTTGTTCTTCCAAAGGCATGAATTACTGCCTGTTCCAAGAATACAGGCGATGCCTTTTCCCTCTCCAAACAGTGCTAATCCAGCAGCAAAAAGGTCGTGTTCAACTTCGATCCGGGCATTGGAAAAAACCGCCTTCAGACTTGTTTCAACAAGCGAACAATTATTCACAGATGAACAACCGGCTCCATAGAAAAAGACTTTTCCAATTTTATCGAATGGAAGCTTTCCTTTAAGACTTGTTTTTAAGTCTGAAACAAAATCGGCTTTTTTGTAATAATAAGGATTGAAACCTTTGGTCAGAATTTTTTGAGCGACATTCCCTTTATCAAAAAGTGCCCATTCTGTTTTTGTCGAACCACTGTCTGCAATCAGAAACATAGATTGATAATTTTTGGAATAAAAATGAAAAGTCCGATGATTGCTGCTGTAATCGCCGAAATCAAAACAGCACCGGCGGCAATGTCTTTTATCAGGCCTGCTTTTGGGTTTCTTTCAGGTGAAACCAGATCAACCAGCACTTCGATTGCTGAATTGAAAAGTTCGGAAACAAGTACAAAACCAATGGCAACAATAACAAACAACCATTCTGTTTGGTTGATGTTTAACCAGAAACCAAATGCGATTGCAGCTATTGCAAGGGTAAAATGAATCATGAGGTTGTGTTCGTTCTGCAAGGCATGGACAATGCCTTTAAAAGCATAGCCAAAACTTTTTATCCTGTCTTTTAAACGAAATGCTTTTGCGGTTTTTTTGCTCATTGAATGAATGCTTGAAACTTATGCAAAGTTATGAAAATGGAAACATTCAGGAAAGTGCAGATTTTGAATGACGGTAGAATGATGGAAGTGAGTACGATTTCTTGCTTAGGGAAGATTGGAAGAGTGGAAGAATACAAGGGAAAATGTACAGAAGATATGAAGATTGGAAGCTTCAATTCATCCCTGTTCCGTCTATAGTATAAAACACAAGATAAGTTCAGAAAATGCAATGAATGATTCAATAAATTTCTGATATTGCGGCTTCATTAAACTCGCAATGATGAAACAATTCTTTAAAAACTTTAGTGCACTTCGCTTTGTAAAAAATGGCAACAATAAGACGATTACAGTTGAGGAGTTTGAGTCGAAACACAAAGAAGCCGGGATTGCGCACTATAATGACAGTATTTATTTTGCTGGCATTTCGGATGAGGGGATGACTTTTGTTACGCGCATGTCTTTCCGCAATAAAAAACTGAACGAAAACTGGTTGAAAATTCATATTCCCGGCGAAGGGATTTGGGGATTCGAAAACAGGGGTATGATTGAAGGGGAAGGTTTTGAACAGGGTAAACTTAAATATACTTGTGAGAAACCCGGAAAAAATTGGCGCATTCAATTTGAGGGGCAGGTATTTCAGGAAAAAAAGTATTATCAGATTTCACTTGACCTAAAATGGAAATCTAAACAGCCACTCATTAATTTTGAAAAAACCGGGGTATCTGCCGACCAGATTGCTTTCCAAATAGCCAGCCGGGAATGGAATTATAACATTGTTAAACAGTTAAATGATCTTAGAAGGAAGCATTACGAACAAGCCGGCGAGATAAAAGGCGTTATCACCTGGAAACGTAAAAAACACAAAGTGGAAATGAAAGGTATCCGAACCCATAGTTTTGGACTAAATAGCTGGAAGGATTGGGAGCGCCACTTTTGGTTTACCGGCCTGCTTGACGATGGGCGAATTTTGCACAACGGTATTGTAGATTATTATTTGGTGAATGATTTGAAATCAGGTTTTGTTTCGAGAGATGAAAAGCTGATCACGCTTGTAAAAACCCCTGATTTTAGTCAGCTCAATTTTAAAGAAGATTCTTCATCTGATTTTTCCTATAAAGTACGTGAAAGGGGAGGCGAGACTGAAAAAATAGTCCTGATTAAAATGCTTGAATTCTTCCCCTTTGTGATGGATGAGGTTTATTCTATCCGCCAGGCAAAAGCACGTTTTACATACGATGGCGTAAAAGGTCTTGGGATTATTGAAATGGGATTAGCATTAAAGAAACCCATTCGGTAGTGGCAACTGACTAAATCTTGAGCAGCCTAAAACGTGACTAAGGAAGCTCTTTTCCAACCAGCAACTGTTTTAATGTACATATAAGATTCATCCCAGGCAATGTCACCAGTATTTCCATTGGTATCCGCTGAATTAGCCGGAGTGAATGATGTCCGCATTCTAAGTTGGTCGTATCCTGTTGTGCTGTTTATATCTAGTTTTGCTGTGGGTGAGGAAGTACTTATACCGGCATTACCATCATCCCTAACATACAATAGTGAATTATCACTCACATCCTTAATGTTTAAGGCTGAAGTAGAACTTGTGCTTCCCGCAGCTTTAACCACAAGTCTTGAACCCGGTGCTCCTTCCTGAATACCAATATTCCCACCATCGCGAATAGTAAAACAATAACCATCATCCTGATTGTAAATGGTGAATTTGTCTAAATCTGCAACGCTTCCACTTCCTGATGCTAAGGTCCATGTCTTGCCAGAAGTTTCAGGACTAGAACCAACTCGCCGTGATTCGAGATATATAGTACCTCTATTGTGCCCTGATAGTTTGAGATAAGAATTTGAATATATTCCTGAAGCCAGTAATTGTATAGATCTATTAACACTGGACGCATCTGAAGGATCGGTAAATATCCCAATATTTCCATCAAACCTTATTCCACCGTCGTTATTTATCTTCATGCGGGAAGTGTTGTTGGTTTTAAAACTCAAAGCGTAATTATCTGTATTGCCAAGTGTACGGTCTGCCCCACCGGCTTCACCACCATTCGAAAAGTCGCCGGTAGCTGTTGCCCAGCTCAGCGTACCGCTGCCATTGGTCTGGAACACTTGTCCGTTAGTACCATCAACAGTTGGAAATTGGAATGCATTGCTGATGTCCAAAGTACCATTTACCCTCAATAAAGCATTGTCAAATTCACCATAAATGAGCGGAGTGGTGGTGCTATCGTTGGCGATATAAAGTTTATGAGATGTTGTCTCTTTTGCACCTGCATAGTAACCTATAAAAATACTGCTATCACCTGATTGATTATCTCTTCCAGACATTCTACCTAAATAAGTGTTACAAGAACCTGTAGTATTGCTTGCCCCTGCTGAAGTTCCTAAGAAAATATTTTCGAATCCGGAAGTGTTCTTGAAAGCTGAGGTGGCTCCAACCATAACGTTTTTTGATCCATCAACGTTATACATCCCGGCTCCGAGTCCTATTATCACGTTATAACTGCCCGTTGTATTTAGCTGGCCTGTCCAATTCCCCATGAAAATATTGAATTCTCCAGTTGTATTATAATAACCTGTAGAATCACCGATGAAAATATTATCTTTTGCCGTGGTATTGTTGTATCCCGCATAATACCCAAGGAACATATTCCTGATCCCTGAATTCATAACTCCGGTACCGTCACCAACAAACGTATTATGACCGAGGTTTCTTATTCCAATTCGGTTTGCATTGAACCGGATAATTTTCTTATCAAATTCACCATAAACGAGTGGCTCTGCGGTTTCTGAATTGGCGATGTACAGCTTATTGGAAGTGGTGTCGTTTGCCCCTGCCTGAAAGCCGAGGCACACGCTGCTGTCGCCTTTATTATAAAACCCGGCACTTTTGCCAATAAAAACATTGGAAGAACCCTGGTTGTAGTATCCGGAAGTATGGCCAAAGAAGCAATTGTAGCTTCCGGTGTCATTCTCTAAACCACTAAAGGCCCCGAAATAGCTGTTGCGGCTACCCGTTGTGTTGTGCTCACCACTCACTACTCCAAAGAAAGCATTTCGGGTTCCCTCGGTGTTGAGCCAACCCGACCAGGACCCGACCATCGTATTGTAGTCTCCCCCAAGGTTATTGTAGCCAGCGGAATCACCGATAAAAATATTGTCAACGCCTGTATTATTAAGAAATCCGGACCGGAAACCAATTGCTGTGTTACTATTTCCTGTACTATTGGAATATAACGACCCGCGTCCAATTGCTGTGTTAGCATTTCCCGAAGTGTTGGTGTAAAGTGAATTAATACCAATGCCAACATTTTGGTTATCTGTTATGTCATCATGAGTACCCGCACCCGCACCAAGAAAAACGCTGTTGCCGCCGGTTCTTCCATCCGAAAGGTCGTTAATGGAAAAAGCTCCTGAACCAACTAAATTCCAGGAACTCCCATCGTAATAATAATATCCGGTTGTTTCATCAACCTGGTAAATCATCAGCCCCGTTGCAGGACTGGTAATGGCATCACGTTGTGCCATGGTCATCCTGGGTATCAATATACCCATCGAATCAGATGAAATATCAAGCATAGCAGAATTATCTGCAGCCGTACCTGTAGTATTAATGGCTACCTGTGCCATTAAGCCAGTGTTGACAAAAACTGCCAACATGAAAATAATGAGCGTAATCTTTTTCATGACCTTTGGTTTTAAGATTTAAAAACCGGTAATGTACAACATTTTGACCCGGAAAGCAAATATAATCGCTTTGTGGCCAGACAGTTTAATGTTGTTGGTTGTAATGGTATATTTTGGTGTTGAATCTTGTAGAGAAATAACGAACTGATCAAAATAAAACAAAGCACGCAATTTTTGCGTGCTTCTGGAGGTTATGTTGAGACAAATCGGGCACGTTTCTAACCCGTTTGCATGGATTACCTGGCTGCAAAAAGCTGACCTTGGTTGTTGTGGTTTGCCACTTTAGCTGTATTGAAAGGAATGTCATCGATATATGCTTCAGCATCCATTTGAAAATCTGCAGCTTGTGTAGTTGTATAATATTCGGCTATTTCTTCAGTGGAAAAAGGATTGTCATTGATAAAAGCTTCTTCTTCCATTTCGAAGTCAACCATTAAGGAAGTATTGAAAGGGATATCATCGATAAAAGCTTCCTCTTCCATATTGAATTCTGGGTTCATGATAGAATTGAAGATCATTTCTGTACTGAAAGGAATGTCATCAATGTAAGCTTCGTCTTTGAAGTTAACTTCGGAAGCAAAAGAGTTAGTCGTAAAAACTAATGTGATGATTACAATAAGGGTTGCGGATTGGAGTAAAGTTTTCATGGTAATGTTATTTTTAATTCGTTTCATGCAGCAAAAATAGATCGGAAAAGCATGCTTGTAAATCACTATTCGGTGAGTGGGGTTGATTGGTCGGTGAATGGCGAAAAAGGGTGAAGGGGCGAGAGGGAGAAAGGGTGAAAATGTGAGGGGGCGAAAAGGCGAAGGGGCGAGGGGGTGAAAAGGCGAAAAGGCGAGAGGGCGAAAAGGCGAAAATGCGAGGAGTGAGAAAATGCGAGAGGGCGAGAGGGCGAGAGAGTGAAGGGGCGGAAACGAATAGTTAAGTACTTATTTCAGAAATAAGTTTGCTTATCCAGAATGTTAACCAGACGATTCCAATAATCAATAGTGCCAATTTAATCACAGAAGATTTCAATTTGAATTGAATTGCCTTCCCGCTAACACATTCAATTGAATATTTCAAGAATAAAAAAACAGCACCCAGCAAAAAAACCGGTCCCATCCAGTGAAAAGAAAAGTTGACAAAGGAAAAAGAGGTGAAAGAAAAGTGTATTTGAGTCAGCCGCTTTCATTTTTAGAAGGGTGTAATAGTTATGTATAGTTTTTAGTTTGGGACTGTAATGTGCGATTATTTGAGATGAATGTCAAGTAAAAAATTGAAATTCTGAGATATACATATTAATCAATTAGCAGCAAACTTGGTATCATAGGTATTTAGGAGTACGGAGAATCAACAGAATAATAAACTTATATTTGCAGTATAGCCGGTAATAGAAACATGCCATTGTTAACGTTACTCTTGAAAAATTAAGAAATGCCAAATGTTCTACTTAATGGGGTTGATCTTTACTATGAAATTCATGGGAAAGGTGATCCGCTATTGCTTGTCGCAGGACTGGCCAGCGATTCGCAAAGCTGGTTGCCAATAATGGATGAACTTTCGCGGCATTATCAGGTCATTACTTTTGACAATAGGGGAGTGGGCAGAACAAAACCGCAAGATGCCAAAACAAGTATCCGTTTAATGACAGACGATGGTGTTGCGCTGATTAAGTATTTGGGATTGTCTTCGGTTCACCTTTTGGGGCATTCAATGGGCGGATTGATTGCATTGGATCTGGCTATCCGTTATCCTCAATATGTTTCGAAATTGATATTGGCTAGTACTTCTGCTCATAACAGTGCGCGAAATAATGCACTATTTAACGATTGGGTTTCTTATCTGGAAAATGGAATGAAGCCAGAATTGTGGTTTAGAAACTTTTTTTACTGGATATTTACAAAGCATTTTTTTGAAGACAAAGGCGCATTGGATAATGCTGTTCAACTGGCTATTGAGTATCCTTATCAGCAAACTGCAACTGCATTTAAAAATCAGGTTCATGCACTTGAAGCTTTTAATTGCCAGCAGGAATTATCTGATATTAAATCAAAAACCATGGTTATTTGTGGCAAGGAAGATTTGTTGTTTTCTCCGGAAGAAAGCAGCGGTGTTTTGAAAGCCATTCCGGGAGCCGAATTTTATTTTGTCGATCATGCTGCCCATGCTATTCCTCTGGAAAAACCCAAGGAATTTGTAAATATTGTCCGGCTGTTTTTACGTTAATACAATAGCAATAATCTGAGTACAATTTAAGACAACTTACTTATACTTCAGATTTACAATTAATGTAAGGTATTACCTTTGTGTTTCTTAGTGCCTTACTGTCTTTGTGGCTAAATATTATGCCACTAAGACTCCAAGACACAAAGAAAACACTAAGAGGTAATCATCATGGTAGAAGATTTTCTATATCAGGTTATTATATATTGAACTCAGTTTAATACGAAAACAAGATTATTTTGTAATAATCACACGCTTTGTAATTGCTCCATTTTCAGTATCAATCCGAATTACATAAATACCAGCCTGATACAAAGAGGTGTTAAGTATTGCTGTTTTCCTACTGCTAAATTCCTGATTAAATACCAAATGGCCCACATAGTTGAAAACGGTGATTTGTTTGATGTCAGTATTAGAACTGATGTTTAAGCTGTTTGTGGCCGGATTGGGAAAGAGACTGACTTCTGCCGCTTCTAAACTTTCAACTGCTGTAACAAGTATGCTCACATAATCTTCGGTCATCTGGATAGTTAAAGCGGGGACTGATTCACAGGTGTCGATTTTGCTTTCCCAATTGCTGGTTACCTGGTAGTTGTAGGTTTGGCCATTGGCAACAGCGGGATATTTGTCGTAATAATTGTAAGCAAGTTGTCCTTCTTCGAAAGTTACAAAGTCGTATAAAAAATAATCGTCATCCACTTCTACTTCCTGCCTATACAAATTAAATCCAGCGAGTTTAGATGAAGGACCGGGGGACGAGGGGCCCGGAAAGGCATGGACAACCCAGTTGTTGTCAATACCAAAATCAGAAATCTTATCCCATGTTACGCCTCCATCTGTGGAAATCATATCACCGTAGCCGGGAACTGCAGGGCCTTCATCGTAACCACCGGGGAAGTGGCCGGCAGGTTGATTGGTAATGGTATAGCCAATCCACAATTCCTCGTCCGTATCAAAGAAAACAGGCTCGTCAAGGTCTACTACAGACCAATCCCCAATAGGCGGATTGATTACTTCCTGTTCGTACAGCAATATGCCAGCATTGGGCCCACTCCAAATCATAAGAGTAATATTTTCAAATCCATCATCGTTCAAAATAAAACTCATCTTGGAAATTTGGCTGCCAGTCAGGTCTTCTCCTTGCCAGTTTTTTAATTGGCCCGCATCCCAACGTTGTGCCAACGACCATGTTCCTCCATCAGTAAGGCCTACTCCACCGGCATAAACTTCGTTGTCCCAATATAGCCACATTCCACAGCCAACAGGGAGTTCCGGGGCATCCCATTTTATTTCTGCACCCCAATCATTGACATGCCAAACGTAACTGCCTTCTATGTTGGTTGGTGCAGCACAGCTTCGGTAAATATTAATGTTGTCGATAAACCAGGATTCGATGTCTGATGCATTTGCCCCGCTAGCCATAAAGCGAATATGAAAAGCTTTGCCCATGGCCTGGGCAGTAATATTGATGTGGTTAAAACCATCTTCGAAACCAATCTCATAACTATTCCAGATTTCAGCAACCCTGGTCCATGTTTGCCCGGCATCATTTGTTATTTCAACAAATAGTTTCTCTTCAGCCGTCTCGTTAATGTTGATTAATTTTACATTGAAATCGAGAAAAATATCACCTTCTGTTAATCCGTTTCCCAATAAAGGATTGCTTGTTAATGTTGAACTGTAAACACTGTCACCGCTGATCATTTCGGCCTTAAATTCTGCCGAGGGTTCGGGGGCTCCGATTTCATTATTGATCACCCAGCCATCACCTTCCAATCGCCAGGCGTTTGTAGCAAAACCGCCTTCGTCCCATGTTTCTAAAAAAGGAAGTTCATTACCCCAAAGCAAACAAACCGTATCGGGTCCGGCCGGCATCGATTCGCCTTCTTCTCCCGGAAAACCAAATTGGCTTAAATCGTAAATGGCAGTTACTTCGAATGAATAACAGGCAGGGTCCAAATTATAAATAATGTGATGGATAGTGTCATTTACACCTTCATCATTGTATTCCACATCGGCTATCCATTGCCCGTCCTGATACACTTTAAAGCCCAGCAAACTGTCAGTCACATGGCCAATAACAGAGTCCCTGCTTTGGGTGGAAAATTTACCGTATTGGGTAAAACCCCTATTTACAATGCTGTCAATTATCATTGGGGGCAGCCAATACAAAGGCAACCGGTCGGAGTTGGTTTGATATGTATTTCCAAGCATACGTGGCGGGTATAAATAGCCCGATGTCCAGGTATAGCTGACGGGTTCTGAAAGCCCGCTGGAATACCGCGCCTTTACGGTTGCTGTATAAGTTTGTCCGTAAATTAAATCTGAAAAAGTGTAGGTAGTATCTCCTGTTGAGGTTTCACCCACCAACGCTTCATTTAAATAGATGTAATACCCGATGGGGGATGCCGGGCCGGCGGTAATGGAGACATTGTCAATTGCCCATGCCGCACCATACGTAAACATCAAATCTTCTGAAACAAAAGCAAAACGAATACTATCAAGCCCTATTTCCGGACCTGACAATGGTGACAAATCAATACAAATATTTAACCAATCGGCTGGCATTAAGGCAATAGTATAAAAAATCTCCCACGTTGTACTGTTGTTAATACTGTACTCAACTGTTGCTCGAATCACAGAATTACTTCCTTTAAAATGATCGAAGAATAACTTGTAATGATAACTTTGACGTAAATCTATGTTTGGGGTTATCAGGTATTGAGGATTGTGATAACCATCATATGAGTTATCATATTCAACAGCATAATAACCATCGCCGGGAGGGATTGTTAAATCATCATCACTTGCATTAAGACTCCGAAACCAGCTTTTACCACCAAAATTCCGAATACTCCATCCCTCAGGAGGGAATTCCTCATCCTCAAAATCTTCATTAGCGAGCTGAGTAATTAAAGGAATATCCCAGTTTGCCACCGAGGTCAAAGAATCGACAAAAAGGTTTCTAGGCACGAAAGTGAGTTCCTGCATTTCGACTGGGACTACGCTGTCCGTTAAGATTTCCACGTCGTTGATTACATAATCTTCAAAACCGGGCGAGGAAACATGCAGATCGTAGAGGCCATCGATGGCACTGTCCACCAGCATTTCGGCTATGGTATCGCCAGCTAATACAGTTGCTATCCCCTGAAACTCCTGATAAGGATAGTTTTTTCCCACCATTAAAATGTCCACATTTTCGGGTGGACTATCGTTGGAAAGATTAACAGAAATTGTAACTTCATTGTCCAATTTATGGGCCACAACATTTGAATAAACAAATTCAGAAGTATCACCACATTCGTAATGTGCTTGTACTCCCCAGGCATAAAAACCGGGAGGTCTGGGGCCCCATTGGAAATCATCGAAATAATTGTGCGAAAGATATACCCGATGATGCTTGGTGCCATCTTCAGGGCCTTCCCCGGCATCAGGATCAAAATCGTCAATCCATACCAATTTGTATCTGTCAAAGTCACGATCATCTGCTGATTCTTTTAAAGGTGCTTGTGCGGAGCCCTTCATTACATTCATGTTTACGCCATTTACAGTTGCCCGCATCATGAAATCCTGGTAAGGGGAGGTCGTCCAATTGCTTCCATTTTGGGAAATATAAGAACGGTAAACTTTGGGGAAATCTGTATCGATGCCAATGGGTGCAGCTTCGGGCGGGCTTTCCAATTGCCACATCACCAGGTAAAATTCGCCCTCTTCGAATGTAACGTCCAGGCCATCAAACTCCACCCAGAAGTAGTTGTTGACCGTAACGGTAATTGAATCCAGTACAGTTCCGGGCAATCCATCGGGGCCATCATCATCCAAAACACCAATGGAAAATTCTTTCCCAAGAAAATCAGCACCTGCAGGAAAACTGCCATCACCAACGTAAATACGGCCACCTTCGGCAGTAGCAGGGTATCCATTTGGTGTAAAACGTACGGCCACACCAGCGCCTGTTTGTGACGAAACAAAATAATCTTCGGCATTGCCATCTTCGTAAATCACTTCATAGGCTCCTTCCGGCTCGCCCCAGGTAACTATTATCCTGGTATCTGCTTCATTGGGATCGGCAAAAACCCAGGGAACAGGATAGGGCTCTTCGCAGAGGGCTGCGTTTACTACAGTCGTATTGCCTCCGCTAACAATAGTGTTGGCAACGATAACTGTCTGGAGTCCGATTAATTTAAATTTGATGTCGTAGGTGCCTGCTTCGAGCGTTAGGCTGTAAGTGCCGTTGGCAGCAGTTTCTGTCCACAAAGTATCGGTGCTGCCCATAGCCGTAACTGTAACATTGGCAATGGCACTGCCATTGTCAGCGTCTGTTACTGCCCCCTGTAAATAACCGGGACTATCAACAGACATTGGTTGAGCCACACATCCAAGTGGGTTGATGTAAAACGAAAACAGGAAAAACAAATGTGCAACAAACAGGATCGTAAACTTTTTCATGGTCGGTTTGTTTTTGGATAAAAATCTTCTATAGCGTAAACACTCATTAACTCAGACAATAAATAGTAACAAAAGGTTGTCAGTAAGGCGTGTTTTTTTTAAAGAGCTAAATATACGATTTAATTATTGATATCGTCTTGATTTTCAAATTGTATTTCGATAGGGGCAAAGCCTAAATTGTGTAGTGAAACTTTTTAAACAAATTTGAGTAAAACATTACAGAAAAACTAAAAAATTCAGGCCAATCTAATTTGGTTTTTTCCCGCTGGAATATGTTCTGGCGGGTTTTTTTGTCAAATATAATTTCAATGTAATTAACAAATGCTTGTTGATAGTTTTTGATTGTTAGTTATATCAGGGTATATTTTATTGATATTCTTGCACTCAGATATACTCCTGTATATTAATTAGATTGGCTAAACCTGCTGAGCTCCCAAACTCAGCAGGTTTTTTATTGGCGAAACTTTGTTTCTCTGTTTGTGTATAGCATTGTACGAGCAAAGCAAGTTAAACCCACCGAGAGATAATTACTTTTCTCGCTGGGTTTTTTATCTAATAATCTTTTCAGATTGCTCATGTTTTGTAAATCAGGGATAACGATCCTTCGAGCTTTCCCCTTAATTGAACTACCAATCAATCGTTTATCAAATTGAAAGACAAAGTAATTAATTTGGATTAAAAGCAATAAGCTGTAATTTTGTTTAACATACGGGTTTACTTTATTCATCTTCTCATTTTTCATGTTAAAGACTCTTTATAGTATTTTTGTTTACTTAAGAACAGCGTAATTTTAAAGGCATAAAAGGGGCTTGGCTTTATGTTATTTCATCAAATGACAGATTCTAAATTGAAGGTCATGAGTTTGCATCCCATTTGTGCTCTTTTCTTATTCCAAAATTCGATAAAATGAAAACAATTGGACTTGTTGGCGGTACAGGATGGGCTTCTTCGATTGAGTATTACCGCCTGATAAATGAAAAAGTAAACCAAAAATTAGGTGGATTGAACTACGCCTCATGTATTTTGTATTCGTTTAATTACGCCGATGTTGACGCGCTGCAAAAGCAAAATGACGATGAAGGATTGTATTCGCTAGTTGCCGATGCAGCCCGAAAATTGATACTTTCCGGTGCTGATGGAATTGCATTGTGTGCCAACACCCTGCATATGTTTGCCGATCGTTTGCCGATGGAAATAAATGTGCCAATTATTCACATCGCAGAAGCAACAGCCCGTCAAATACGCAAAAGGGCTTTTCAGAAAGTTGCTTTACTGGGGACAAAGGCTACTATGGAGATGGATTTTTATAAAGATAAATTGGGAAATCAAGGCATTGAAACACTCATTCCAAAAGAAGCTGACAGGAATTTTATTCAGAAGACAATACTTGAAGAATTATTCAATAATGATTTTAGGAAAAAAAGTAGAGATCGTTTTCTGAGTATTATCACTGAGCTTCAACATGATGGTGCACAAGCTGCTATACTTGGTTGTACTGAAATCCCTTTGTTGGTGAAGCAAAATGATACGACTGTTCCATTATTGGATACTTTGCAAATTCATGCACAGGCAATTGTAGATTTTATGATTGAAGAAAAGTAATGAATGCGACTCAACGGAAAAAAATGAAAATGACTATTCGCCAGGCAACGATAAGTGACCTGGAAACAATAACAGCAATCTATAACCAGGCCATTCAATCCGGAAGATCGACTGGAGATACCGAGCTGCAAAAGCCAGCAGACAAACTGGTTTGGTTTCAAAATCATGCCAATGAACAATTTCCTTTACTGGTGGCTGAATGGAAGAATAAAGTTGTCGGCTGGCTGAGTTTAAGCCCTTACCGTGAAGGTAGAGGAGCCTTTCGCTTTGCGGCAGAAGTCAGTTACTTTATCGATTCTCATTTTCACCGTAAAGGCGTTACCACTGCTTTGCTGGAGAAAGCTGAATTTTATTGCAGAAGTAAAGGAACGAACACATTGGTTGCTTTCCTGTTGGCGCACAATAAACCCAGTATTGCATTGCTAAAAAAGTTTGGCTTTTCACTGTGGGGTACTTTACCGAAAATTGCGAATATTAAAGGAATCGAATACGACCATGTTTTTTATGGTAGGCGTTTGTTTTAAAAATCAATGAAATGATATACACATTAGGCGAATCCCTTTTGGATGTTATTGTCGAAAACCCCAACAAGGTAATAAGCCGTGCTGGTGGTGCCATGCTGAATGTGGCTGTGTCTCTGGCCAGGGCTAAAGCCAATGTTTCATTGATTTCGGAATTGGGTGATGACCAAACTTCATCTTTCATTATTGACTTTTTGAAAGCGAACCGGGTGAATACCCACTACATTAAAAAGTACTACCACAATAACACTTCATTGGCACTGGCTTTTCTTGATGCCAATAAGAAACCGTCTTACACTTTTTACAAATCTTATCCCAAAAACAGAAACCTTTTATGTCCAGCTAATTTTGGGGAAGGTGATATTTTATTGTTCGGATCCCTTTATGCATTAGATATTTCAATACGAAACCAATTGAAAGAGGTGCTAATCGCTGCCAAAAAGGGAGGGGCTTTCATCTGTTACGACCCAAACATTCGCCACGGCCACCATCTGGAAAGCGAAGCAATGAAAATTGCCCTGCACGAAAACATTGCACTAGCAGATTTAATAAAAGGATCAGATGAAGATTTTGAAAATATTTTTGGCAAGCAGTCCTGTGATGATTATTTGCTCGAAGTGAGAAAACTAAATCCAACCGCTCCAATAATCATTACCCGTGGGGCAGCTGGTGTGCTTACTTTTATTTCCGATTTTAGGATTGAAATGCCTGCTATTCCTGTTGAACCGGTAAGTACAATTGGTGCTGGAGATGCATTTAATGCAGGCATTGCTTTCGCGATGCAACAAGGCAATTTTCACAGAAATAAGGAAAAAGGATTTTCCAAAGATCAAATCGAAGTACTGCTTAAATCAGGGCTTTCTTTTTCGGCTGAGGTTTGTACTTCATCTGATAATTATATTGATCCCGCCTAAAACCTTATCATCGTTAAAAAAAATTCCTCTACTCTTCTGGATTTGTAATCCGGACCAGTTGAGAAAGTCTGCTCCCTCCCCTCGGGGGAGCTACGGTGTACCCACAAATATTTTAATCTTGCAGGATGAATAACATGATAAACCCAAGACATTTTTTACCAGATTACAAAGGCCTTATAGGTGATTTACGTTTAGAGCGTAGGGCTGGGGCA
>QMPA01000043.1 GCA_003650365.1 Bacteroidota bacterium
ATGATTTGTAGTTTGAATTTTGACGCAGATAACGCTGATTTTTTATGATTTGTGATTTGAATTTTATTTATGATTTGTGATTTGGGTTTTGACGCAGATAACGCTGATTTTTTTAGATTTGGGTTTTGGGTTTTATTTGAGTTTTGTAGTTTGAATTTTGACGCAGATAACGCTGATTTTTTATGATTTGTAGTTTGAATTTTGACGCAGATAACGCTGATTTTTTTATGATTTGTGATTTGAATTTTATTTATGATTTGTGATTTGGGTTTTGACGCAGATAACGCTGATTTTTTTATGATTTGGATTTTGTATTTTGATTTTTAAAAATATCAATCATTGGCTTTGTTCTGCAACATAGGTACAAAGCGAAAAGCACCAAACTCTTCGGTTTCAAATTCGTCGTTTCCCAACTTTTTTATACGAAGCATTGTTTGAACATCACCACCACCAACAGGCACAACCAGAAATCCACCTGTTCTCAATTGATCTAACAAAGCTTTAGGAATATCAGGGGCTGCCGCAGTAATTAAAATCCTGTCGTAAGGGGCGAACGAAGGAACGCCTTTTCCTCCATCACCATAAAACAACTTAACATTGTAAGGCAGTTTTTTTAAGAATTCTTTGGTTTTCAGATACAGCTTTTTTTGCCGCTCGACAGAATACACTTTGGCCCCCATTTCGGCAAGAACGCAAGCCTGGTAGCCTGAACCTGTTCCGATTTCCAATACCTTCTGCCCTTGCTTTACTTGTAATAATTCACTTTGAAAAGCCACCGTATAGGGTTGTGAAATTGTCTGTCCCGATCCAATAGGAAAAGGTTTATCGTCATAGGCAAATTCAAGAAATGAAGAATCAAGAAAAAGGTGTCTCGGAATTGTATCCAGTGCCTTTAAGACCCCGGCATCCTGTATCCCTTTTCTCCGGATACTGTCGACCAGTTTTTTACGCATTCCTTTGTGGCGGTACGAATCGAGCATATTGCAAACAATTATTATCCAGAAAAAACAGCGGAAATTTGAAGATTTCCAAAAATTCTGTGCGAAAGTAACAATAAAAAAAGATTAAAAAATCTTCATCCTTTCAGGCGACAAAATAAAGGTAAAAATCATACTAATCAGCGGTAATCACAGCTTTAAAAAAACTACCTTTGCCGAAATTTTTTCGCTATGCTTAAAATAGGAGTTCTTGGTGTTGGCCATCTTGGAAAGATACATTTGAATTGTATCAAAATGATTGATAATTATGAACTTGTTGGTTTTTACGACCCAGATAGAGAAATAGCAGCAGCAGCGGAAGAAGAATACAAACTGAAGTCATTCGACAGTATCGAAACCTTGATTGATGCAGTGGATGTTGTGGATATTGTTACACCTACCGTTTCGCACTTTACGTGTGCTGTTGAAGCGATCAGAAAATCGAAACATGTTTTTATTGAGAAGCCAATAGCAGCCACTCCGCAAGAAGCTGAAAAACTCATCGAACTGGCATCTGAAGCCAATGTAAAAGTTCAGGTTGGCCATGTTGAACGTTTCAACCCTGCATTTACTGCTGCTGTTGATTCCATCGACAAACCGATGTTTATTGAATGTCACCGTTTGGCACAATTCAATCCGCGTGGCACCGATGTTCCGGTTGTACTTGACCTGATGATTCATGACATTGACATTATTCTTAGTGTGGTTAAATCTAACATTAAAAAGGTGCATGCCAGCGGGGTTAATGTAGTAAGCGACACCCCTGATATCGCCAATGCCCGACTGGAATTTGACAATGGGGCAGTGGCCAATTTAACCGCCAGCCGCATTTCGTTGAAGAATATGCGAAAGACCCGCTTCTTCCAGAAAGATGCCTACATCACAGTTGATTTTCTGGACAAGGTTTCGGAAGTGGTAAAAATGGATGAAATAAAAAAAGATCCGAAAGACCCCTTCGCATTGATTCTGGATTTAGGGCCCGGCAAAGCAAAAAAACGCATCTTTTTCGACAAGCCTGAAATCAAACCCGTAAACGCCATCGAAGAGGAGCTAAAAAGCTTCGCTACTTCCATTGAAAACAATACGACACCCCGTGTTACCATTGATGATGGGTTTCAGGCTTTAAGATTAGCACAGATGATTCTTGACAAAATCAATGCTGCTTCCAGTAATCTGTAACAAATTTATCTTTTACAGCAATATCATTTAAAAAGATTCGTTTAAATTTTAAAGCCAAACCAGATTGTACAGATTTAAGCCTTTTCTTTATTTCTCCTTTCTTACGCTATTTATTTTAAGCACATTTATCCTTAATAGCTGCTATAAGCTTTCGGGTACACAAACTATCCCTGCCTATATAAAAATTGATTCTTTATACCTTGAAACCAACTATGCGTCTCAAGGATCTGATTCACAAAAAATTACAGACGTCTGGGTTTATCTTAATAAAAACCTTATTGGTGTTTTTGAATTACCAGCACTTTTTCCTGTTCTTGCAGAAGGGGTAAACGATTTGGAAATCAGGCCGGGGATTTGGCTGAATGGTATTCAAAGCACGAGAGTCCCCTACCCTTTTTATAAACCGATTGTTTTTAGCGAGTTTAAGTTTTACCCTGACAGTGTTCAGGATTTAGGCAATATTAAAACGACATATTACAATGATCTTATTTTTGCCTGGAAAGAAGATTTTGAGCAACCAGGCATAACACTTATTGAAACAAGTGCCAGTGACACAGTTATTAAACATACTTTTCCGGCCAATAACCCAGACGCATTTATTTCCCCAAACTCAAAGTATTCTGGAATCATTTCGTTAACCGACGAAAAACCAATTTACAGTGCTGTTTCGATGAACAGCTTTCTACTTCCCAAAATACAAAGCGACCCGGTATTACTTGAACTTAACTTTAAATCAAATAACTTATTTTATGTAGGTCTTTTGATGAACTTGCCCGGTGGTCTAAAAAAAGTACCCTTATTGATTATGAATCACTCAGAAGAATGGAATAAAATCTATATTAATCTTGGCCCGAATATTGCATTGAACAGCGGTGCTACTAATTACAAAGTATATTTTGAATCTGGTTTGGAATACGAAAATGAATTAGCCAAAATTTACCTCGATAATATTAAATTAATCCATAGGCCACTTCAAAAATGAACAGAAAACGTCAGGTAATAAAATACGTATTTCTCGATTGGTTGTCGGCACTCATTGCCTGGAGCCTGTTTTATTTTTTCCGAAAATTTACTGAAGATCCCGAAATTTTACATCACATTAAGCAAATTACCGAGGATAGAAATTTTTGGCAGGGGATAGTTTTTGTCCCTGTCTTTTGGCTCATTATGTACCTGATGATGGGATCGTATAGGCGGATTTACAGAAAAGCGCGACTTAAAGAACTTGGACAAACGCTTACTGCAACATTAATCGGCGTTACAATAATCTTTTTTGTTCTTATTCTGGACGACTTCATACTGACTTATACATCATATTATCAATCATTTCTTGCCCTTTTTATTTTGCATTTCTTTTTCACTTACACTTTCAGGCTTTCATTGACAACAATTACTGTTCGGAAAATCCACAGTGGGAAAATCGGGTTCAACACCTTAATAATTGGGAGTAATGGAAATGCACTTAAAGTATATAACGACATTATCAACGAGGAGATTTCATCCGGAAATAGATTTGTTGGTTTTGTCAACATCCGCGATCGCGACCATTTTAAGATTGGGAAGTACTTAACTCATTTGGGTGCTTATAAAAATATTAACAAGGTAATTATTGACTATAAAGTTGAAGAAGTAATCATTGCTATTGAGCGCTCAGAAATTGATACCATCGACCGGATAATTACAGAACTTGAGACAACCAATGTTATCATAAAAGTTATCCCATTGATGCAGGATATTCTTTTTGGATCTGTAAAAGTTACAGGTATTTTTCACACACCGCTCATTGAGATTTCTCCAGACCTGATGCCTGGCTGGCAACAATCACTAAAACGTCTTATTGATGTCGTCGCTTCTTTTATTGCAATTATACTATTATTGCCCTTCTACATCATTACAGCAATTGGCGTTAAAATGTCATCACCTGGTCCCATTTTATTTTCACAGCAGCGTGTAGGGCACAAGGGAAAAGCATTCAAGATGCACAAGTTCAGATCGATGTATTTAGATGCAGAAAAAAATGGCCCCCAACTTTCTTCTGATCATGATCCTAGAATCACACCATTCGGCCTGTTTATCAGAAAAGTTCGCCTGGATGAAGTCCCACAGTTTTTTACTGTTTTATTCGGACATATGTCGCTGGTTGGGCCTCGACCCGAACGGCAATTTTACATTGACCAGATTGTGAAACGTGCTCCACATTACCGATTACTTTTTAAAATAAAACCGGGAATAACTTCCTGGGGACAAGTAAAATACGGTTACGCCTCTGATGTTACCGAAATGATTGAACGTTTGAGGTACGATATTCTTTATATCGAAAATATGTCGTTAGCAATGGATTTCAAAATCCTGATTTATACAGTACTCATTGTTATTCAGGGTAGAGGGAAATAGTAGTTGGCAGTATTCAGTTGGCAGTATTCAGTTGGTAATCAACCAAGCATCCTATGTATCATTGTCTCAGGTCTAAGGTATTCTTGCCGCTAAATCTGTCCCCGCTCAATCATCCTGACAATTGTTTCAATTTGCTTGTCTTCACCTTCCGGGTCGTACCTTACTTTTAAATTATATCCCCACAAGCGGGCGAATGCCTGGTAAAAAAAAGCCGTGAAGTTGCCGCGTAATTCCTGCACTAAATTATATGAAGTTTCACCGGTTTCGCGATCAATGAGCTTAATCAATATTTTTCCCTGCGAAAAATTCATCTTTTTTAATTCTCCACCATAGCGCTCATTAATCTCTTTTTCAGCTTTTCTCATAATCTTTCTGCGCTCACGTTCATTAGCTGCCTCGGTTAATTCTTTATCGTATCGCTTCAATTGTATCGAAGCCATTTTTGCATAAGGATAAACACGCTTTATATTCTTAACCAGTTTGCTGAGCTTTTTTTTACCCTTCGTTGACCTGGGGACCTTTAGCGAATATACTTCGATTTCGCGCAAGTATATAAAAGGAATGGTGTCCCCATCAATAATTTTCGATGGCAAAAGAATAATTTTGCTTTCCTGGGCATTTACAGATAAAGCAATGCCAGTAAATAGAAAAAATATGAGTGTTGCTAATTTCATCCAACAGGCATTTCTCAAAGATCATACCTTTTTTTTCTAAACTTCAAATCTCAAAAAACAAACCACAAACCCGCCTGCCGGACGGGCAGGTAAATCACAAGAAAAAATGACCAAATATTCAATCATTTTTTTTGAATGTGTAATCTTGCTTTTAAAATATTATTTGTAATGGTATTTGTCGTTTTCTTAGATATCGTTATCTACAAACTGTCAGATCGCTGCTTTCAATTTGGCAAGGCTGGCATTTCCAAATTTTCCTTCTGCATAATCCAAGGTAACACGAAGTTTTTTGGCATTCTTTTGAGAAGGAAACTCAAACATGGCATCAATTAAAATAGCCTCCATAATTGAACGTAATCCCCTTGCCCCCAATTTAAATTCGATGGATTTCTCAACAATGTATTTAAGTACCGCATCATCAAAGGACAAATCTACGCCATCCATATCGAACAATTTAACAAACTGCTTTGTAATTGCATTTTTAGGTTCAACCAATATCCGCTTCAACGCATTTTTACTCAAAGGATTGAGATAACTGAGCACGGGCAAACGGCCAACAATTTCCGGTATCAGTCCGTATTTTTTTAAATCACCGGGGGCAACATATTGAAGCAAATGATCTTTATCAACACTGTCTTCCTTATGACCCGCAAATGAGTAACCAACAACATTTGTTCGCAAACGCTGTGCGATGATGCGATTGATACCCTGAAAAGCGCCACCGGCAATAAATAAGATATTTTTTGTATTTACTGTGATGAGTTTTTGTTCAGGATGCTTGCGTCCACCCTGTGGCGGAACATTTACATTGGTTCCTTCCAGCAGTTTTAATAAAGCTTGCTGAACACCTTCACCTGAAACATCCCTTGTAATTGAAGGATTGTCGCTTTTACGTGCAATTTTATCAATTTCGTCAATAAAAATTATACCCTTTTCGGCAGCAGCCACATTGTAATCGGCAGATTGCAAAAGGCGTGTCAAAATACTTTCCACATCTTCGCCAACATATCCGGCTTCGGTTAAAACCGTAGCATCAGCAATGGCAAAGGGAACATGAAGCATGCGGGCAATACTTCGTGCCAGTAAAGTTTTTCCTGTTCCTGTTTCACCAACCAGGACGATATTCGATTTTTCAATCTCGACCTCATTTTCATCATCTTTTTGCGCAATACGTTTGTAATGATTGTAAACAGCAACAGCCAATACTTTTTTCGCCTCATCCTGATCAATTACATACTGATCCAAAAACGCCTTAATTTCCTTGGGTTTCAGTACAGACTTCTTAATATCCGGTGCTTCAAATTGGCCTGCAGTTTCTTCTTCGAGAATGAGCTTTGACTGCTCAATACAAAAGTTGCAAATTTGGCCTTCCATACCAGAAACCAATAGTGTTGTTTCCGATTTGGGCCGGCCACAAAAAGCGCAATGCTCATCTTTTTTCTTTGCCATAATATAGTTTTACGAGGAAATGTGGTTTTGGTTATTAGTTGCTGGTTGCTGGTTGGTTATATGAAAAGAGTTTGAAATATCTAATAATAACTTATAACACTTAACCAATAACACATATGCTTATAATAATTAACAAAAGCTATTTCTTATTCTTTATCAATACCTCATCAATCATTCCATAATCTTTGGCTTCCTGTGCAGTCATCCAATAATCACGGTCAGCGTCCTTCCAGATTTTCTTGTAGGTCTGTGAAGAATGGTCAGCTAATATTTCGTAAAGCTCTTTCTTCAACTTCTGAATTTCCCTGGCAGTAATTTCGATATCGGAGGCCTGGCCTTGCGCACCGCCCATCGGTTGGTGGATTAGCACACGTGCATGCTTAAGTGCTGTCCGCTTTCCTTCAGCACCGGCGCATAGTAAAACTGCACCCATTGATGCTGCCATTCCGGTACAAATTGTTGCTACATCAGGATTAATATATTGCATGGTATCATAAATACCAAGGCCGGCATAAACCGAACCACCGGGTGTATTCAGATAAATCTGAATGTCTCTGCTGGGATCATTTGATTCGAGAAACAACAGCTGCGCCTGGATAATATTGGCCACATAGTCATCAATTGGCACGCCTAAAAAGATGATCCTGTCCATCATCAAGCGGGAAAAAACATCCATCTGTGCGACATTCATTTTCCGCTCTTCAATAATGGTTGGGGAAATGTAATTGCCGTAAACCGAAGTGTATTTATCAAGAGTTGTACTACTAATACCGTGATGCTTTACAGCATATTTTGCGAATTCGTTGTGGTTCATACTATCTATTATTTTGTGTTAGATGCAATTTCAAAGAATTTCTCAGTTGTTGTTTTCTTTTTTGTCATTTTCACATGTTCTTTAAACAGAGCAGTGAATTTTTCGTCAAGCAGGTCGTTCTGGATTTTTTGTTTTTCCTCCTGATTTTGCAGTACTGAATCAATAATTCCATCAATTTGTGAACCCATGTTTGCGTCACCACCCATTGCAGTGAAATAAGCCCTTACCTTGTCACGTATTTCTTCTTCGGTAACTGTGGCGGCATCACCATATTCCTTTTGTAATTTACCTTCGATAAGCTGCCACCTGAATGTTTTTGCATAGCTGTCGTATTGCAAGTCTAATTGCTCTGTGCTTATCTTGCCCTGGTTGCTTTCCAACAACCACCTTTTCATAAATTCATCGGGCAGGGTAATATTGGCAGTTTCAATCAATTGATTGATTGTATCAGCCAAAAACTGACGATCTGCATCTTTACTGTAATGCTTTGACATATCAGCCGAAACCTTCTCCCTGAATTCTTCTTCTGTTTTCAACTCGTCATTTGGGAATACTTTTTTATACAATTCTTCGCCCATTTCAGCTTCTATTGAACGGACTACCTTTTCTATCTCAAATTGATAATCGGCCTTCCACTGCTCTTCGGTTCCTTCATGCAAGCCCAATACAGCTTTGGTTTTTTCCTCATCTTTAAAAGCCTGGTAAGGATTAAAAACCTCCGTGTCGTTAGCACCTTTGCCAACAAACTTTTTTTGAATTGTTTTGATTTTGAGGTCTTCAATTTTGAAAAATCCGGTATGCTCATGTCCACCTTCAAGTGTATTTCCTTCCTCATCAAGTTGGTTGAATTTTCCCTGAAGCCCATCGGTAATCTCTGCTTTCTCCGGGTTTTCTTCTTTACCGAAACGAACTTTTACATCAACAAGTGCTTTGTTGATTTCATCGTCAGAAACAGTGATTGTATAATAGGGTACTTTAAGATTGTCGTCCAGTTTTATTTCAAACTGAGGAGTTAAGCCAATATCGAAATAAAGATCGAATTCTTTTTGCTTACCAAAATCAATCGTCTTGGTTTTTTCCATATTGGGTAATGGATAACCCAGGATATCAACCTTTTCTTCCACAATGTAATTGTTCAATACCTCCGATACTTTCTTGTTGATTTCTTCGGCATGAACCGCATTACCGTACATTTTTTTAATCATGCCCAATGGAACTTTACCAGGCCTGAATCCGGGAATATTTGCTTTTCTACGGTAATCGTTTAGCTGCTTATTTACAGCATCAATATAATCTTCTTCTTTCAGGTTAATGTGTACAATGGCATTCAGTTCGCCATTTTCTTCACGGGATACGTTCATCAATTCTGTGTTTTGTTAAAATGAAATTGTATTTACTTTCGGGCGGAAGGTACAGCAAGCTCCTGCTTACTTTAGTTGACAATTTATTAATGACAACTAGCTCTTCGGCCTTGCTTTTTCAGGACTCCTTCTTTTCATCAGGACTCCTTTGTTTTATGTGCGGATGAAGGGACTCGAACCCCCACGCCTCGCGGCACTAGATCCTAAGTCTAGCGCGTCTACCAATTTCGCCACATCCGCGTGGTTTTTTCCGAAATTTTCGGGCTGCAAATATAATACTTTTTTTATCCGGGTTTTATTTTTTTTGGAAAGGTGATTGGGAATTAATAACATTGCTTTGATTGGCATTTTACCAACCTCGTGGAATCTGTCATCATGAAGAATCTGTAACGCTAAGTACTCGATAGGCCCCTATGAAACAACCTCATCCGCCTTCCCGATAATCAAGTGGTACTCCTCCATCATCTTCACAAACCCAGGATTGGATTTTTTAGCAAAGCTTAAAAATTTCCATTGATTCTTTAAATGCTTAAATCCTGAATTCCACCACCAGGCAAGTACTGCTGATATGGGCAAACTCAGTAAATAAATCCAGGAACCCCAACTCAGCTCACAAAACAAAGCAAAAACAACTGTTTGTAAAATGTAGAAAATTGGAAACGCAAGCATCAATACGACGAATTTAAAGGAGCTCTTGAATTGCGGGTCTTTTATTTTACTGCCAGCCCAAACGGTAATTCCCCAGGGAAGCATGTTGTTCAAAAAACCAAAAATAAATACTGGAAGCGTGGCAACAAGCCATGCTGATTTTAACATAAGTGAGAAAACTGAAACCCTGCCCTCTTGCAGCAATTCATTTGAAAATCCATAGCGATTTCGTTTTGCAGAATATGATTTCACCAGTTTATCGAGGGCCGGCATTTCTTCAGGATTCTCTTTTTCAAATCGACCGAGTAAGCGTATCAATTCTCGATCAGCCTTAAACTTATTGGGATGATTCCGCTCTGTCAGTCCCATTGATTCGCGCATCTTATCGTTATATATATCTTTGAGCAAATCGTATAATTCATAATACTCTTCGCTCTCGATATTGACAATAAGCTCTTTCATCTTTCCTTCCAGATCGTCCTTTAAACCATTAATAGCCAAAGCTGGATTCTCTTTAAACTGATCATAATAATCACTGACTGAAATCGCAGCGCCAAAATTGACAATAAGCGTTGTGCGGAAATCCTGATAGTTACTGTAATCAATCCCAATAGGGACAATTTTAATGTCCAATGAAAAATTGTTGGATTCTTCCGTTTGAAAAGCAATGCGGGCAAATCCTTTTTTTAAAGGACGAATTTTGTGAACACCTTCGTGGCTTCCTTCCGGTAGCAATACCAGGCCACAGCCTGCAGTAAGCACATCAACAGTCCTTACAAAAACTGCTTTGTTTTTCTGCACCGAGCCTTTCCCATCCCGGCTACGGTATATTGGCAGGATTTTTATAAAATACAAAATAGCAGCAAGAGCAGGTTTGGCAAAAATATCGGCACGCGCCATAAACACCAACCGCCGGGGAATGGTAAAAAGCAATGCCAATGCATCCATCAATGCATTTTGGTGGTTGGGTGTAAATATTACATTGGCATCCTTGGGAATATTTTGCTTGTTTACAACAATTACTTTCTTATAAAAAACAACGTTGTGCCAAAAGCGAACCGTAGTGTATAAAAGGCTATACCCTAAAGACTTCTCCTCAATATTATTAAATCCCATTCATAAAAATTTTAATCAGTATTAAATTTCGGCTTTTTTCTTGCGCAGGCCGAAGTTAAAGCCCGTCCACATGCCGGCAATAGCCAATCCTGAAATAATATGCCAGATACCCCACCACGCAGCAATAACTGCCATACCGCCCAATTCCATTTCGGGAGGAAATATCTTAGGGTTAAAAATTAAGACCAATGCAAGTCCCGAATTCTGTATTCCGGTTTCAATGGCAAGTGTCCTTCTATCCGGTCGGGGTCTTTTAAATAACAAACCCAAAGAATATCCAGTGCCAAGGGCTACCGCATTGTGTATTAAAACAATAATGAATATAAACTGGATAGCCATTTTAAAATGATCGAAATTTTTAACCAATGCAATAACAACGATAGCAGCAAAAATAAGAATGGAAAGCCTCTTTACTGTTCTGACAATTTTCTCAGTTAAAACCGGAAATTTTGTATTGAAAGCAATTCCCGTAATCAAGGGGAGACCCAAAATAATAAATACGGTTTGAAACATCTGAATGGTATCAATCTCCAACGGACGAACTAAAGTATCGGCATTGGCATGCGCATAAAAATTAATGGCCAATTTTCCCCACAAAGCGAAATTTAAGGGAGTCAGAAAAACTGCACCTATGGTTGCAATGGCTGTAAGGCTAACTGAAAGAGCAACGTTAGCTTTTGATAAAGAAGAAATAAAATTGGAAATATTACCCCCGGGACAAGCAGCAACCAGAATCATACCCAATGCCATGGTGGGCGAAAGGTATTTTTGAAAGACAATGACTAAAAGAAAGGTAACAAAAGGTAAGGCCAGAAACTGGGAGCCAAAACCGATAATTGCCGACTTTGGGTTATTGATTATTTTTTTAAAGTGCTCGATTTTAATCTCCAATGCCACACCAAACATAATAAATGCCAGTGCAAAGTTTAAAGTCAGTAAACTTCCTTGGCTAAAATTTAAGCGAATATGATCAAGGGCTTCTAAAGAATCGTGCATTTTAATAAATTTGATTTATAGAAAAGTGAAAATGGCGAAAATACAAAATACAATAAATTCGATGATGCAGCAAACAAAAGACAAACTGAATACAAGAATTACTTTTTAGCTGCAATGAAAACCTTACATTTGGCGATTAATTGAAAAAAGCCTTCAAAACCAGAACCGGATGAATCAAGCAACCACAACAAATAAGCTAATGAAGTGGTTTCTTTTCATTATTTTACTATTCAGTCAGCCCTGGCTAATGGCACAAGAAATGTTGGGATTATCGCAAAGCAATTACAGTGGGGTACACAGCATACTATCTAATCCTGCAATGCTAACAAACACCCGAAGTTATTTTGATGTGAACTTTATTGGACTTGATTTTTTTGCTCAGAATAATTTTATTTACATACCCGGAAATGATTACAACGTATGGAAAGCCATGCGACAGGAAGAGCTTCCAACTTATGGTGACGATAATCACAACTTTCTGTATTATAAAAACCAGCGAAACAAGTTTGCAATTACTAACCTGAGAATTCTTGGCCCATCGGCAATGATCCAACTTGGCGACCATGCTTTTGCGCTCAGTACAACTGTAAGAGTTTATGTTTCTGGAAACGCTATTCCCTGGGAGGTACCCGTTCTTGGTGCTGAAGGCATGGACTACAAGCCGCTATTGAACATCAATTTTGAAGACGATGATGTTGACTTCACAACTGCGGAATGGGCAGAAACCAGCTTGAGTTACGCCTACAATATCCACAAACGTATGGATAATAAAATCACGATAGGCATTACACTTAAAAAGCTGTGGGGAATTAGTGGTGGATATGCATTCGTCAATAATATTGATTATATATTGCTCAACGATAGCACCATCAATATTAAAAACCTCAATGGGGAAATTGGTTTTTCTGCACCTGTTGATTACAACACTTCTGAGATTCCTGATGATGGTCCTATTGTTAAAGGTAGCGGCCTTGGCATTGACATTGGTGCCGTTTTCATCAAGCAAAAATATGTAGGAACGAAGAAATTAAAACGTTTGTGTGGACAACGCTATGAAGATTATATATACCGGGTTGGTATTTCTATACTCGACATCGGCCGATTGAAATACAAATACAATGCACAGCGGCACAGTTATGACGACGTATCTGTTTTCTGGCAGGATTTTGATACAATTAACTACAATAGCATCAACCAGTCAGTTGCTGAATTAAGTGAGCTTTTTTATGGTGATCCTACTGCTTCTTACCGTGGAGATGTTATTAAAATTGGCTTGCCCACCGCCATTAGTATTCAGGGTGATTACCATTTTAAGGATAATTTTTACTTCGGTGCTTTTTGGATACAGCCCATCCGTTTTAATATGCGCACCATGCGCAGACCGGCACAACTGGCCTTTATTCCAAGATACGAATCGAAATACATTGATGTAAACCTACCCATTTCATTATACGAATACCGTTATCCACGTATCGGATTATCGGCCCGCTTTTATTTCCTGACAATCGGTACCGAACGTTTGGGAACCTGGATTGGGCTTGCCGACCTGAATGGACTCGACTTTTACTTCTCCTTAAAATTTAGCATTGGTAAAGGAAGTTGTAAGAAAAAAATTGGAGACGGGGCTTGTTCTAACAGTGAATTTGGCTATTCTGACAAAGAATTAGAAATGTTCAGAAAAAGGAAATAGCTTGACAATTTACTATTTACAAACTTTTCACATCCTACTCTCTAAGAATTTTCACATCCAAAGCATCCCTTAAAGTATTCCCCAAAGTCATAAAAGCCAGCACAAGAATTACGATGGCTATTCCGGGTGTCAGTGCCAGGTAGGCCGAATCAAGAATAACGAAAGCATAGTATTCCTTAATCATGCTTCCCCAGGAGGGAACAGGGGGCTGGACACCGATGCCGAGAAAACTCAATCCTGCTTCGATAAGTATTGCAGCAGCAAAATTGGCTGCCGAGATAACAATTAACGGGCTCATGGCATTGGGAAGAATGTGGCGGAAAATCACCCTGAAATCAGAATAACCCATTGCAAAACCCGCTTCTACAAATTCCTTTTCCCGCAGGCTGATTATTTGCCCCCTAACAACACGGGCAACTTCAACCCACATGGTAAGGCCCACTGCAATAAATATTTGCCAAAATCCCCTGCCCAGGGCAAAGGTTATTGCAATCACCAAAAGTAAGGTAGGAATAGACCAGACCACATTGATAAACCATGTAATTAAATCATCGGTTCGTCCACCATAAAAACCCGCCAATGCACCAAGGAAAATTCCAACAATAAGTGAAATAAGAACCGAAATAGCTCCTACCGAAAGGCTTACTCGTGTTCCAATAATTAAGCGGCTCAAGAGGTTGCGGCCAAAGGGGTCAGTACCCATCCAGTATCTTTTGGTCACAATATTATTTGCTTCCACCTCTTCCTGCATCGACAATGTATCAGGATTAATTTTTGCACCATCAACCAGTGTAAAACCAATTTGTTTTTGTTGTTCAATAGTTTCTTCTGATATTGGATATAGTACATCGGCCAATAGAAATTTCTCTTCTTTCCCCTCCCCTTCCGGCTCAAAAACCCGAACAATAATTTTTTCGTTTTCAAATGAATAAGCCGATATTGGAATTTCACGATAATTGGTCTTCGCACCGAACAGCATCTTGTGAAGGAAGGATGTTTCAACAGCATGTTCATTCTTTCGTATGCGCAGCATCTGGACCGTGAAAGCCGGTTTTTGCATACTTATTTCTAATATTTGCCTGTTGGAATAGGGTGTAGAATCAGGAGCAATAAGGTAAGCAAAGAGTGCAATAAATATCACAAAGATAATCATATACAATGCGATCATTCCCGGCACATTGCTTTTGAAATTACTCCAGGCCAGTTTGGAAAGGGAGCCTGATGAAATGTATTTTTTCTTTCTAAAAAACATGAGTCTTCAAAAGTAAACAAAGCACCGAACTGTGAAATAAAAAAGACTGTCAATCTTGGATAGAACGCATAAATGACAGGAATAGAAAAATATTCTTTTTCAAATTTTACAAATGGATAAATTTTTATATTTGCAGCCCAATTTACGGTGGGTATAGCTCAGTTGGTTAGAGCGCTGGATTGTGGTTCCAGAGGTCGCCGGTTCAAATCCGGTTATCCACCCCAAAAAACAAAAAGGAAGTTGTTAAAAACAACTTCCTTTTTTTATTGCCCAGCCCGATAGCTATCGGGCAGTCAACCGATATTACTTACACATCAATATTGGCATACTTGGCATTGGCTTCAATAAATTCCCTTCTAGGTGGTACTTCATCGCCCATCAGCATAGAGAAAACATGATCAGCCTCTGAGCCATTTTCAATGGTTACCTGCCTGAGTGTACGGAACTTCGGATCCATTGTAGTTGACCAAAGTTGTTCGGCATTCATCTCTCCCAAACCTTTGTAACGCTGGATATGAATTCCTTTTTCGGTACCATCCGCAGACCATTCCCTAACCGTTGCTTCTCGCTCTTCCTCTGTCCAGCAATACCGGGTTTGCTTTCCTTTTCTGAGTAAATAAAATGGTGGCGTGGCAATATAAAGATAACCCTTTTCGATAAGTTCAATCATGTGACGGAAGAAGAAAGTCATAATCAAAGTGGCAATGTGGCTTCCATCCACATCGGCATCCGTCATGATAATAACTTTGTGGTAACGCAGTTTTGTCAGGTTGAGCGCTTTACTATCTTCTTCTGTTCCGATGCTCACACCAAGGGCTGTAAAAATATTCCGGATTTCTTCGCTTTCAAATATTTTATGTGGCAATGCTTTTTCAACATTCAGAATTTTTCCCCTCAAAGGAAGAATAGCCTGGAACTTTCGGTCGCGGCCCTGTTTGGCAGTACCACCAGCCGAGTCGCCCTCCACAAGGTAAATCTCTGATAAAGCAGGATCACGTTCCGAGCAATCGGAAAGTTTACCAGGAAGTCCGGAACCTGAAAGCACATTCTTACGCTGTACCAACTCGCGGGCTTTGCGTGCTGCATGCCGTGCCGTGGCTGCAAGTATTACTTTCTGGACGATTATTTTTGCCTCTTTAGGATTTTCTTCGAGATAATGCGATAAGGCCTGACTCACCATTTGGTCAACCGCACCCATTACTTCCGAGTTACCCAATTTGGTTTTTGTCTGCCCTTCAAATTGTGGTTCCTGAACCTTTACTGAAATTACTGCAGTAAGTCCCTCGCGGAAGTCATCGCCGCTGATATCGAATTTCAATTTCGCCAGCATTCCCGACTTATCGGCATAACTTTTTAGTGTTCTGGTAAGCCCTCTCCTAAAACCGGAAAGATGGGTTCCTCCTTCATGGGTGTTGATATTGTTGACATAAGCATGCAGATTTTCTGTAAAAGAAGTATTGTATTGCATGGCAATTTCGATGGGAACATTGTTCTTCTCCCCTTCCATAGAAATTGTCTGTGGAATAAGTTTCACACGGTTTTCATCGAGATAACTTATAAAATCTACCAATCCGTTCTCCGAAAAAAATATTTCAGTAACCGGTCCTTCGCTACTGCCATTATTCTCCCGTTCATCAGTAAGGCTCAATTTAATTCCTTTGTTCAAAAAAGAAAGTTCCCGAAGGCGGGCAGCCAAAGTGGAATAATTGTATTCAAGTACGAGAAAAATACTGTTATCGGGAATAAAATGAATCTCGGTACCCGTTTTATCCGATTCACCTATCACTTTCACTGCGTATTGTGGGTCGCCCTTTCTATATTCCTGCTGAAATACTTTCCCTTCGCGGTAAACGGTGGCGGTAAGTATTCCTGACAAAGCATTTACACAACTCACGCCAACACCATGCAATCCACCCGAAACTTTATAGGAACCTTTATCGAATTTACCTCCGGCATGAAGCACTGTCATTACAACCTCTAATGCCGAGCGTTTTTCTTTTTCATGCATTCCGGTTGGAATCCCTCTACCGTTATCAGTAACTGTAATTGAATTGTCTTTGTGGATGATTACATTAATTGTATCACAATATCCGGCCAAAGCTTCATCGATAGAATTATCAACCACCTCGTAAACCAGGTGATGTAGCCCTCTCACATTTACATCGCCAATATACATGGCGGGGCGCTTTCTTACGGCTTCAAGGCCTTCAAGCACCTGAATATTATCGGCTGTATAATTTTGTTCTGACTGAATATTCTTCTCTTCTGTTGTCATATTATTGTTTCAATTTATGCTGTGCAAAATAACACGCAAAGCTACAAAAAATATGTTTTGGTTTTTTTGGAAAACACGGGGATTTCTGTAAGTTATTAACAAACCTAAGTTATTAATATCGTGACAAGTACAGTGCAAGAAGAAGTGTTCAACCTGATCGAAACAAGAAAGTGGAAATAAGCAAAAGCTTAAGGTTCATTTCTATTGAGGATTATGCCTGTACAAAAGTTTTTTACGCTAGAAAGTAATCTGGAAACGCATTTGGAAAATATTGGATTTGCCCAAGGTTTTTACATCCGTAAAAATATAGTTAAATGCAAACTTAGTTGCGGGGTTCAGATACCAGTTCAAACCTGCTGTAACATTGTTCATCTGGCCACCGGAAAGGTCTTCATCATTTAGGTTAATAGACGAAAACCGGAGCGCCAGCTCAAAAGCCCCTACGCCCCCTTTGCCAAAATTCTTTTTTGGTTTTAAGCGGTCGAAAGCTGTTTTAGAAGGGTTGTAATTTTTGTGTTCACCGGTAATAAACCAACTGATGGTTCCAAAAAAGGCATCCAGCAAATAATTCTCTTTTGTCGAAGATGAACTTGCCGATGGTTTTATGCCTGAAATTGTGTATTCACTTTGAAACGATATGCTTCCAAGAACCAGTGCAAATTCTCCTTTGAAAGAATTATGTGTATTTAATTCATCAATTTTTATACTTAAATATTTTGGTGCCAAATGGGCTTCGGGACGGGTTTTATATGAAAACTCTTTGTTGTTGTGAAACTGGTACGAATAACCGAGCCCAAGATGTAAAACCCGGTATTTACTTTCTGCCCGGTAAACGGGTAAGCCTGCCACTCTGCATGTGAAATGGTATTGGTCACCGTGATATCTCCCCGTGTTAAAATCCGGGTAAAAATAGCCGGCAAACCACGAAAGCCGTTTGTTAAAATGCTGATTGAAAAT
>QMPA01000044.1 GCA_003650365.1 Bacteroidota bacterium
ACCCTCAAGCGTGGGGCTGGTAGGTTCAAGGTATGTTGGTGGATTAAAACGGTAATTGACCCAGCTGAATCCAACACCGGTGATCAGCCCAATATTTTTGTCTTTGTTTAGTGCGATATTTTGCTCGTAAATATTCAGGTTTACTGCAATCGACTTTTCATAACGCAGGTTTAAATAGTCATATTCTGCTCCCCAATTGGTATTAAAATCCGGGGTAACATAGCCGTTAATCCCCAGTTCAAATCCTCCCCAATGGCCATTGAATTTAAGTTTTTTATTCCTTTTGAATTTTACGTTGCCATCATCATCCACAATCAGGGTATGGCCTCCAATACTTACTTTGGTTGTGTCATTTCCTTCAATTACCTCAAGGTTTAATGAGCCAACGTTTACGGATGTTGTGTCGCTGTAGTTGTAATAAGAAGAAGTTCTTGTCGAATCCCGTAGAATAACAACTTTTTCGGTACCCTTATTATTTTCAACAATCACTGTTTGCGGTTTGCCAACATAGCTCACATCCGATGCTCCCGAAACCTGGTAGGTAAGATTTGTTTTTGCGTTGACAAAACAACTACTGGCACCACTGGCTTTTACTATTGTAGTAGTGGTTAACAGCGATTTTGCCTTCACTTCCGAAGCCCCACTGACTTCGATAGTGTGTGACGCAGATTTGCCATCGAGCCTAACAACGGAAGCCCCGGAAGCTTTTGTAACAATATTATTGTAGTCGACAAGCATTTCAATATCGGAAGCCCCACTGGCAACTAGCTGTAGATTTCCTCCACTGATGGTGTCGGCTGCTCTTAATTCAGCAGCCCCCGAAAGTTGTATCCGCTCAATTTTAACAGCAGTTATATACAGTTTTAGGACATCATATTTTTTAATGTTATTCAGTTTAACTGCAAGCGTGTTATTGCTGACATTTACTTCTACCCGGTCTTGAATATTTGCATTGGTTTCTACTACCACGCTTTGTTCTTTGCCCTGCATAAGGATTATTTCGGCAGCCCCGCCAATTTTAATTGCCTTAAAATTTTCCACGGATCGTTCTTGTTTACTCACTGGCCCGCTGCCTTTTTCCTGGGAGAACATTGGAAGACTGACCAAAAAGGCCATAATAAAAATAAAGGATTGTAATTTTTGAATTTTCATGATTTTCTGATTATTGATTTTGTTGTAGGACGGGTTGAGTGGGTGATTTGTTACAGGCTGATGAAAAATTTGCTTGAAGAAATTAGGTCAGAATTACTTTTCGCTCCCGGTATTGGGAATGCTACGGTTTACGCTCAGCGTTTCACCTTCTACCTGATAGCCTGTCAGGCGACCATCTTGATCGTATTCTTTTGTCATTTCAACTTCGCTGCCTGTAACAGTATTGAATGCGGTGATGCTTCCATCCAGAATTTTTACAAAAGTGGGGTCGGATGTTTTATCTTTCTCTCTTTTTGTGAAACGCTGTGCAAGAAGTTTCACATTGCGATTTAATACCCGGCCAAGGGCTCCTCTTTTCTTTTCTTTTGGGATGCCTTCACTTTCTGCATCAGCCAATATTTCTTCATTGTAATTTTGTGGGACAAGTGGTGTGAAATCTTCTTTACTGTTTAGGTTTACCGCAATCTCTTTGCTGTTTAGTTTCGTGATGCTGTTTGTTTCGTAGGCCAATAACTCCACTGCTTGAATCTCTTTTTGAACAGTTTGTTTATCTCTTGAAATCATAATAAAAGGAGAGCTTGCCACAGAGAGTTCAGTAAGCGTTTTTGGCGCCAAGCGAACGAGAACAAATTGTTCGTGCTGACGGATCGGTTCGTTCGGTTTCATCAGGTTGAACAATGCGAAAAGCAGGGCAATGGCAGCAGCAAGCCCTGTTCCTGAAATCCACCAAATACCAATTGCCGGTTTCTTTTTCAGCTTCTCTTTATGCAGATAAACAGTGGATTCATCTTTATGAAGTAGTAGTTTTTTGTGAAGCTCAAATTCAGTTTGTAAATGCGGATTGGTAATCAGGAATTCCTGCAACTTGTTCGTCTCTTTAATAGAGAGATCGTTTTCATAAAAAGCAATAAAGTAGTCCTCAAAATTATTTTCACCAATTCCTGCAATTGTTTTGATTTCGGTTTTTTTCAGAAAGCTTTTCTCCCCAAATCGGATATTTTGGCTTTCGAGGGAAACATCTTCAAGGCCTTCAAATTCTTCCCTGATATCGGGATTATTTTCAAGAAATAACAAAAGCTCCGCTTCCACAACAGCATCCAGCGTCCCATCGAGGTAATCGATCAGGAAAGCTTCGTAGTTATTTCTGTTAATTTTCATTTTGCTTAACTTAACTGGCGCGCGAATGTTTCGCGTGCCTTTTTAACTCTTGTTATTTAAAGCACGCGAAACATTCGCGCGCTAGTTAGTAACACTAAATCACCATTTCCGGGCTCACAATAAATTTCTTTAAAAATAAGCGTGCACGATAAATATATACTTTTACTTGTGCTTCTGTCAGTTCCGTTATTTCTCCAATTTCTTTATACGAATAGCCTTCATAATCCCTGAGTAAAACCACTGACCGTTGAATGGCCGGCAATTTTTCTACAGCAAATTCAAGTATTTCTTTCAGGTCACTATAGCCATGTTCAGTTGTTGCAGTATCCAACTCAAAGCTGTTTTCAGTTTGCCGGTGGTCGAATTTTCTCGTATGGTCAATTAGTGTGTGGTAAGCCGTAGTAAATAAATAGGATTTACTTTTGCCGTAATCTACATTCTTTCTTTTCTCCCACAACTTCAAAAACGAATCCTGAACCAGGTCGCGTGCCACTTCAACATTGCGGCTGTTTTTCAACAGAAAGCGGTAAATCGCATCCGAGAAATCGTCAACACAGCGGTTGTATTCGTTAATGGTCATATAAAAGTAAAATTCTGCCTATTAAACTAAGACGGGCTAAGGTAATGATTTGTTACAATAATTAAGAAAATTTGTTAATTGGCCATTGTCGATTTGTCATCTATGTAATTTAGAGCTTGTAAAAACTACAGAATAGTTTTGGTTTAATAGCCTTATAATTACTACATTTACAAAAAAATCCCAAAGCTATGAAAACAAACATCCTTCAAACAGTAGCCATTGCATTTTTCATAAGTGGCATTTTTTTCTTCTCCCAAAATGTTAACAGCCAGCCAGCACCCGATGAAAATTTTTGTGCTGTTAAGGCAAAACTTCTTGAAGGTGACTCTGTTTGTCGTGTGGGTGGCCACAGCCCGCTCTACTACTATTTTGACGATGGAGAAGCTAACGATTACGCGCTCTGGGTAGTTGCTGGTGGAATGTCCGCGGTAAAGTTTAAACCACCCGGTTATCCTGTTCGCTTGACAGCCGGTCAAATCTATGTTGGTGATGGCAGTTTTCCTGTCGGAAATGATTTTCTCGGAACAGATTTTCAAGTTGTTGTTTTTGATGATGATGGACCTGATGGGTTTCCGGGAACATTGTTGGACTCATTAATTGTTACTGTTGAAAATTATGAATGGATCATGTTCAATGATATAGATGTAGTAATTGATGACGGGGCATTTTACCTGGGAATGAAACAACTTTATGGAGTTAGTGAAGAACAACATGCCGCACCGATTGGCATTGATACCGACGTTCCAACAGTTTATAAATCATATATTAAGGTAGCAGGAGGGGATTGGATACTTTCTCCTTATCAAGACTTTATGATTCGAGCGTATACATGTGGTGCTGATTTGAAACTTCTTGAACTGAATGCGAAGAGTTATTATGGGTACGAAATAGCCAGGGTTTCTGATTTTAACCCGAATGATGGCGAAGGGCCTGAAGACGGAGTTTTAACCATTATTGATTCAGTCACTTATTTTCATGCTTACGATTCTTTGTTCTATTCTCTCCCCCCCGGTTATTATGCTTATGCTGTTCGCATGATTCAGGATGATACGATAACAACCGGTTGGTACTACACCAATACAGTTAGTCATCTTATAAATGCAGTTGAAAATATTAATATAGATATTGCTAATGTTCGGGTTTTCCCAAATCCCGCTTTTGATGTGTTTAATGTTGAATCGAGTGTAATTATCCAATCTGTTCACATTGTGAATGCTTTGGGACAAACGGTTTTTAGCAAGAATTTGGAAGCGAAAGAAATCTCAATTCGAAGCAGATTTTTGAAAAGCGGCTTCTATTTTATCAGCATAAAAACAAGACAGGGCTTGGTGAATAAGAAAATATTGATAGGAGAAAGATAGATTACGCCTTAGCTTTTTAGGGTCACTCAAACCTGCTGAGTGGCCTTTTGCTCTCAGCAGGTTGAAAAAAGGCCAAAGATTCTATCAAAAATTCAACCAGCAGTTTCTTCCATTATTTGGGTTTACTTTTCGACCCGCTAAGTCCATGCCCTAAAAAACGAGCATGCCGACTTAGCGGGTCTGCTCAAGCACATCAATACTCCCCGTTTTCGTTGGTCTTGATGATTTGTAGCTTTTCAGTGGAGAAATCATAGATAACTGCAAATACACCACTATTGCAGGCAGCCTTAATATTTATTTGACTCCAGCTACTTTTTGGAATCTCCTTCTCCCACAACAATAGGCCATCTGGGTTGAATTTTTCAATGCTATAAAAGTCAGTGCCATAAATTGCTGTAAACAGGCTTTTGTTAGGATAAGATGAAATCTGTATTGGAAATTGTACGGGTTTCTTTTCCCACACAGTTTGTTTAGAATCCATATCATACTTAAGCAAATACCTTTCTACTATAAAACTGTCGTTTGTATGTAGTTCACCAAAGAAATAGTTTTCTGTTTCACTGGCCTTTTCCATATAATAAGTCCAGTTTCCCTGGTTGTTGTATTGGGGTTGGTACAATTTTAGCAGCTCGCCTGAAGAAGATAATTCATAAGTATTGTTTAAAGTATTGACAATAATTTTGTCACCATTTTGGGTGATAGAATGTTGAAAACCCAGATCGTAACCCCCGGCAGGATCCCAATGCACATTGAAAATATTATCAATCTCTGTTGACCAATGTATTTCCCCATCATTGTCAATTTTGTACACAATTCGTTTATTCTTGTCGTTCGGATGAGTAATGGTGTCAACATGACCGCTGTATTCAACAATTTCATAGTAAGGACCATAGAATTCAGAAGTCAGCAAAAGAAAATTATTGTGATCCAGTCTGAAAAATGAATTGCCATTGCATGCGTCACCTTCAAATTCTTTTGTCCATAAAACAGTACCGTCAGCATTTATTTTTGAAAGATATGTTTTGTTGCTATTTGGCAATTGAAGTTCAGGCCGTCCGCTGTACAATTCATAGGTTGGGATGTAATTATTGTTGGCGTCTAGCATATTGCCGTTTTTTATCCAAATGTTTTCATACAGATAATTGGATAACTCGTATTCATACTGACTTGTACTTGTTTTTACAAAAAAAGAATTCTCGTCAATATAAACCAATCCTTGTTCTTCGCCAATTATCTGGGGATATTCTTTCTGCCACAACAATTCGCCCTGGGCATTTAACTTTACAATTTTGATGATAAAATCAAAGCTGCCCAAAATGATGATATTTCCTTTGTTGTCTTCTTCAATATAGGCTGGCTTAAATTGAATGGGTAAAGTTTCCATAAAACTGGAGTTGATGCACTCGACAGCATTCGGATCTATTTTTTTATTGTTACAATTCGGGGCTAACATTAATAAGAGAAGGCCAGCTAAAACAAGCAGAGAAAATATTTTCATTGTTTGCATTCATTTGGTGAAAGGGTAAAAGTACGAAGAAAAAATGCAAGCAGGAATTCCGCTCTTACTCAATCATTCAACTTCAACACCACCAAAAATGCCTGCTGCGGAACTTCTACATTGCCAACTTGTCGCATGCGTTTTTTTCCTTTTTTCTGTTTTTCGAGGAGTTTGCGTTTACGGGTAATGTCGCCGCCGTAGCATTTGGCTGTTACATCTTTACGTAAAGCCTTCACGGTTTCGCGGGCAATAACTTTTGCACTGATGGCAGCTTGTATGGCAATATCAAATTGCTGACGTGGAATTAAGTCTTTTAGTTTTACACAAATCCGCCGTCCCAAACTGTAGGCGTTGTCCTGATGTGTAAGGGTTGATAAGGCATCGACTGATTCTCCGTTTAAAAGAATATCAAGCTTAATTAGTTTTGCCGGACGATAACCCGAAATGTGGTAATCGAAAGAAGCATAACCTTTAGAAATACTTTTCAGTTTATCATAAAAGTCGAAAACAATTTCGCCAAGTGGCATGTCCACAGTCAATTCTACCCGGCTGGTGCTCAGGTAAATTTGATTCTTAAGTTCGCCCCTTTTGTCTAAACACAGTTTGATAATAGGACCAATGTAATCGGTTTTTGAAATGATTTGCGCCTTAATAAAAGGTTCTTCAATGTGGTCGATATATTTATGTTCGGGAAGGCCGGAAGGGTTATGGACTTCAATAATTTCTTTTTTATTGGTGATTACCTGGTAAGAAACGTTGGGCATGGTTGTAATCACATTCATATTGAATTCCCGCTCGAGGCGTTCCTGAATGATTTCCATGTGTAGTAATCCCAGAAAACCGCAACGGAATCCGAAGCCTAGCGCCATCGACGATTCGGGTTCGAAAGTCAGTGAAGCATCATTGAGTTGTAGTTTCTCCATGGAGGAACGTAAGTCCTCATATTCATCCGGATCAATGGGGTAAATGCCGGCAAAAACCATGGGTTTTACATCTTCAAAACCTTCAATGGCTACTTCGCAGGGATTCTTAACATGAGTAATGGTGTCGCCCACTTTGACTTCTTTCGATGTTTTTATGCCTGAAATAATATATCCTACATCGCCGGCTTTTAAAGTTGTACGTGGTTCTTGTTCCAAACGCAATACGCCAATTTCATTGGCCTCGTATTCTTTTTCAGTATTTACGAATTTAACTAAATCGCCCTTGCTGATTTCACCATTGAAAATTCTGAAATAGGCAATAATCCCCCTGAAAGAATTAAAAACAGAATCGAAAATCAATGCTTGTAGCGGTGCATTTACATCACCTTTGGGAGCGGGTACGATATCAATAATAGCATCCAGGATTTTGTCAACGCCATATCCTGTTTTTCCACTGGCTTCAATAATATCGCTTTCGTCACAGCCAATCATATCCACAATCTGGTCCTTGACTTCATCAGGCATGGCATTGTCAAGGTCCATTTTGTTTAAAACGGGGATGATTTCCAGATCATTCTCGATGGCAAGGTAAAGATTGGAAATGGTTTGCGCTTGTATGCCTTGTGTGGCATCAACAATTAATAATGCACCTTCGCAGGCAGCGATAGAACGGGAAACTTCGTAGGAAAAATCCACATGCCCGGGCGTGTCAATCAGGTTCAAAACGAAGGGCTCCCCATTGTGATCATAATCCATTTGAATGGCATGACTTTTAATGGTAATCCCACGCTCGCGTTCTATGTCCATATCATCCAGTACCTGGGCTTCAAGGTCGCGTCCCGAAACAGTTCCGGTGAACTCAAGTAGTCTGTCGGCCAGGGTACTTTTTCCGTGGTCGATGTGGGCAATAATGCAGAAATTCCTGATATTTTTCATGGGTGGCAAAGCTACGATTATTTTGCTTGTAAAATATGGAGATGGAAGTGAGGTATTGAAAGTCAAATTGCCCTGTGATTCTCAAATATTAAGGGAAAATAGTAAGAAGCTTTATCAGATAGTTTTCTTCCTGACTATAATTTCTTCCAGGCTTCTTTTGGGAACAAAATGAGTGTCCTCTTTTTCAAAGTAAGCCACATTCTGGTTTTCGGGGAGACGAGTAAGTTGCACTTTCTGGTTTGGAAAACCCAAGGCAATGACCAGGATTATTTTTAGGTCTTCCTCTAATTTAAAATACCTTTTCACCTCAAAATGATTGACAGTACGGATAATACATCCGCCCATTTCTTGTTCCACAGCCCCCAGCAATATAGTTTGTGCCGCAATGCCTGCATCAATTTCAGCGTGATCGTTTAACTTTGTATCAAGTAACATAAGGATGTAAGCTGGTGGACGTTCACTAACAGTTGGGCCGTTCCATTCTTTTAGATACCATGCCCATTTTAGTTGTTGAAAAACAAAATCAGTGTCTTGTTGTTCTGTTAGCAGTAAATATTTTAGTGGTTGCCTGTTTTTTGAGGAAGCTGTCTGCCTTACTAAATCAATCAACGCTCTTAGTTTGCTTTCTGAGACTTTTTTATCGGCATGAAATTTTCGATAGCTTCTGTTTTTAAGAACAAGATTTTTAAGCATAAGATGATGGTTTAGTCCTAATTTATGGTTCGGTGACTATTTGTGGAATAAGGCTATTCGACTGACTATTAATCAATACTTTTCCCACTGAAAATCTGGTTCAGCTTTTCGGTAGCTTCTTCCCAACTGTAGTTTTTCTTTACAAATACATAGCCGTTTTCCGAAATCTTTTGATGTAATCCTTCGTCATTTAAAAGATCGACAATGTTTTCGGCCAGTTCATTAGCGTTTTTCCCGATGAGTATTTCTTGTCTGTCAGCAGCCTGTAGTGCATCATTAGCAAGGGGTGTTGTAATTGATGGGATTTTCATCGACATGGCTTCCAGCAATTTATTTTGAAGCCCTGTTCCAATGCGCATGGGTGCAATAAAAATTCGGGCACTTGCATAGGCATCCCGAATATCATCCATCCATCCACTAACTGCAATGCTTTCACTTTTTAATGCGAGCACCCTTTTGTCAGGACTGGCACCGGCAAGCATGAGTTTAGCGTCCGGCTTACTTTTCCACACCAAAGGCATTATTTCATTAGAAAGAAATTCGGCGGCATCAACATTGGGCGGGTAGGCCATATTACCGGTAAACAGTAGGTCGTATTTTTTTTTAGCAGTACGCGGACTGAAAAAATCGTGATCGACTCCATTGGGGATAACATGTATTTTATCGCGTTTAGGGTGGGGAATTAGTTTCTGATCAGGAAATGAAATAATGGTCGTATTGTCAAAAATATCAAATACTTTTTCTTCATAAGCCAGCAAGCGTTTGTATTCCATTTTCATGAATGGCCTGGCATAAAAGGGTGATTTGTTGATCCGTCGTTTCATCCCATAAGAAAAAACATCCTGGTAATCGATGGTTTTGGGAATGTTGATGTCTTTTAAATATTCGGCGGTGCGTACCAACTGGCAATAAATATGGTCTGGATTATATTCCTTAATCAGTTTTTTTACTTTGGAAGCTGCTTTGTTGTTGTAGAAATAACCACATTGAAACGGTAGTCCCATAAAAAAAGACAGCAGCATATTCCATCCCCTTCCATACCAGGGAAGATCGAGGAAATTGATGGAACGGCAATAAGGTTGCAGCGCACGGAAGGCTTTCTGTTTGTCTAGTTTAGGATTAGGATTGAGGGCACAAAGAATGATCTCGTTCTTTTTCGAGAGCTCCCTAAGTTGGTGAAACGCCCGAAGCTTGTCTCCTTTTTCGAGTGGGTAGGGAATACGGGAAAGTAAAATAAAAATCCTCATGCTGTTGCATTGTAATTACGTTGCAAAAATCACAAAATCTCTCGATAAAAAGAAATCAATGTTTGTGTTATTTTCTCATTGTTGTGTTTCTCGAAGATTAGTTTACTGGCATTCTCCCCTATTTCTTTACTTTTCGCAGGGTTTTTATAAAGTTGTGTAATGGCTTTTAGAAATTCTTCAGCGGTATTGGCAATCAAAATATTCTTGCCATCTGTATAATGAATTCCTTCGGCACCAATTTTAGTAGAGATTACAGCTTTGCCCATGGCCATACTTTCAATAATCTTAATTCGGATACCACTACCTGAAAATAAGGGGGCAATACTGATGGCTTTTGATTGGATAAATTCTTGTGCATCGGGTACTTCACCAAGTACTTCAACATTGGGTGTTTCAAGCTTGTTTAACCATTGTGGCATTTGCCTCCCAGCCAGGTAAACTTTCAGCGATGGCAGGTTTTCTGAAATGAGCGGCCAGGCTTCATTGATAAACCACTTAACTCCTTCTTCATTCGGAATCCAGTTCATCGAACCAATATGAAAAAGGGCATTTTCAACGGTTCCATTTTGATTCGTTTTTATGTTTTTTGGTTTAATGCCAAATGAAATTGGGAGAACCGGCCTATTGGAAATTACCTTAAAAAATTCGGCATCTTTTCCGCTTATGGGAACAATACCATCGTAATTATTCAGGACTTTGGTTTCGTAATTCTTAAGCGTTTTGCTCAGGTGACCAAGGTATGCTTTTTTAATTGGATTTTTCGTGCTTTCGGTAATGCGCTCCCAAATAAGATGTTCAATGTTGTGGGCACGTAATACGATTTTTGCTTTGCTGTTTTGCCGAATGGTTTTAATATAAGGAGACATATACAGTGTTTCAATTTGTACAATGTCGAAGGAGGTGCTGTTTAGAATTTCAATTAGTTTGCTGTTGAAATCATCCGTAATAAAGCGTTCAACATGGTAGGATTTTTTGGTGAAAAGATTGATAAATGCCGGAATGGGTTTGACAGTTAAATCGATGTAAACCAATTCGATTCCTGTTTTTTTTAAATAATCGGCAGGAATTTTTTCGGGTTTGACCGAATATTTGTTCGTATTAGCTGACAATACCTTCACATTTTGACCGGCATCAATCAGTCCTTCTATCAAGTTATTCATAGCAATTGGCCCACCTTCGGCTGGTGGCCAGGGCGACTTATTGCAGATGAATAATATGTTTAGTGGGGATGGCATGGGTTAGTTTGTAAACTGGTCATTGGTCATTTAATTCACTTTTGTTCTCTCCATTTTTTTGCACCTGAATTATTCATTCAGTCTTCTGTCTCAGGTCTTACAGTCTTCTGTCTCAGGTCTTACGGTCTTCTGTCTCAGGTCTTATGGTCTTCTGCCTCTTTTTAAATCTAAATCGACCAAAAAACTTACCCCAGCTTTCGGCATCTAATAATGGGGCATCGGATGTTGCTTTGTAAGATAGAAACAAACCCATTGGTAAAATAACAATTGTTGAAAGCCAAATTGCAAAAATCACATTCCATTCCCCTGTTTTTGCAGCCTTTTCACCAGTCATCGAAACTACATAATAAAGTACAAAAAACAATACCGAAATAACAACCGGTAATCCTAATCCGCCTTTACGAATAATGGCTCCCAAAGGTGCGCCAATAAAGAAAAATATCAAACATGCTATGGACAATTTAAGTTTCTGATGCCAGACTATTTCATGGTTAGTAATAACCTGTTTGCGAGTCACTTGTTCATCCTTAAAGAAAATAATATTTTCTTTTGTACTGCGCGCATTTTTTAGGGCATTGTCAATAATCAAGTATTTGATATCTGTTTGAAAATTGTCGAGTATGGGATATTTTAGGGTGTCATATTTGGCCATCTGAAGACTATCAACTTGTATTGAAATCGTATCGTTTTTAGGTATTTCGTTTAGTGTGTCCAGTTTTGCCAGGTAAGGATTTCGCTTGATAAACCTTTGTTTGTATACGTCTAAGCGATTAAGCCGCACAGTACTTAAAGAGTCGATTGAATAATTGAGCTGATCAATGTTCAGCATAGAATAATGTGTTTTAAAAAGATCCTCGTTGGTCCTGTTTAATTGGTATTCCGATAAATTAAAACGCCGCACCTGTTTTTCAAACCGCATGACCTCAAATGGCCGTGTTCTTCTGTAAGCGGCCTGGTCAATTACTTCGGTATAGCGGTAACCATTGAACAATGAAAAAATAATTTCTTGCTGATCTGGCGTGAGTTCCATCAGTCCCTTTTCGGCAGTTGTAACTATGATATTGCCCATACGATCAGTATGGTTGTATATTTGAACATCATAAATTGTTTTGTTGTCGCTGTCTTTCCTTCCAACCCGAATAGCAATACCTTCCATTCCATTGTAGTAAATGCCTTCACTAATATTAAATGCTAGTTTTTGTTGCCGGATATCGTATAATAATGATCTGAATTTTAAATTAGCCACAGGCAATACGTAATTAGAGAACAAAAATGCGCTCACACTTAATAACAGGGCAAGGATTACCAGCGGTTTCATCAATTTACGTAACGAAATACCGGCAGCTTTTACGGCCACCAATTCGTAATGTTCGCCCAAATTTCCAAATGTCATTAATGATGACAGAAGGATGGCAAGCGGGAGGGCCAGGGGAACGAAAGTAGAGGAAGCAAAAAACATAAGCTTTCCAATAATGTGAATCTCGAGACCTTTCCCCACCATATCATCAATATGTAACCAAAGGAATTGCAATAGGATAATAAATAAGGCAATAAAAAAGGTAAACACGAAGGGTCCCAAAAAGGACTTAATTACGTAAAGATGAATTTTCTTCATGTTTTATTAAAATAAAAACCTCACTTTTTTCCCGTATTATACTTATTCGGGTTTTGGAAAATGCTGATTGCAAATATATGCTGATTTCACAATGAATAACGAATAGAACAAGGAAATGGTATATAGTATTTGTTCAGGTATGATTACAATAATAATTCCAGACTTCCGGTTTAAATTGTTAAATCCAGGTTAATTTTATCATTTTGAATAAAATTGATGCAACCATTTCCAAATATTCATGTCTGCTATTGATAAGGAACAGATGTGTGCGAACAGCAATAATACGTCGTGAAAACTCAGGAAATGAAAAAATCCGGTTTTTTTGCAAAAAACTTTTGCTTGTGTGCATTTGTATTATATTTGTCGCCTGAAATTGAGAACAATTAACCATTTGTTAAATTTAATTAAATTACCATGAAAAAAATCTTACTTATTGTATTGGCCCTTGGGTTTGGTTATGCAACCTTCGCCCAGGCTTACCAATTCAAAATTGACACCAAAGAACAAAAGCGTGTCGAAGCACCTGCTATCGGTATTGAGCCGGTACAAGCTATCGCGATTACAAAATCGCAAACAGAGAAAAAGGATGTAAATCCTACCGGTGACAGAGATGTAAACTACGTATCTGTTATTAATATCGGAACCTCTGCAAATAAATATAGCTACGGTTATGGTGGTGGACAAAAATCCATCCTGTGGACTGAGCAAGACATGAATACCGTTACACACTTCCACCGTATGGGTGGAGACTTGGATGTAGGTGGCTACTCAGGAGACCTTGGTTATGATATTTCAACCGATGGAGGGTTAACCTGGACAAACATGATTGAAGTATACGAAGCTACCGACAATGGTGGTGGTGAGTATTATTACGATGCTGCACGTTATCCTAACCATGGTATTTACAGTCCAAGCGGAAGCGCTGATCCTAATGATGCTTTCGTTACCTATTTCACACCAAACCTTGACGGTTCTAACTCTGATGGTGACACAGGCTGGGGTGGATATAGCTTTGGTGTTGCTGATATTGGAGACAACAATGTAAAAACAAAAAACCTCAGATCTTCTGTTGGAAATACACACCAGAACATCCCTGATGGTTTCGACATTACTTCTACCGGCGAAGTTTGGGTAGTAGATCCAAACCAGGATTGGACATCTGGCAGCCTTGAATATTTAGGTGAAATTATTGTAAACAGAGGTACCTGGAATGGTTCAGATTTTGAATACGAACAAAGCATAATAGATTTTGAAATGCTTCCTGATGTTGCACTTCCTGCAATGGTTAAAGTTGCTTTTAGTCCTGATGGAATGACAGGTTATATTGTGGCTCTAGGCGACAATGGATCAGCTGAGGAAATTAGCGGTATGCCATCTTATTATCCTATTTACTGGAAAACAACTGACGGTGGCGACAACTGGTCAGATCCTGATTTTATTCAATTGGGTGGAGAACACGGTATCGGTGGAATTGTTTACAATCACTTAACCGATGAGAAAATTGCTGAATTATTTGAGCCACCATTGCCAGCAAGAGAAGAAATTTCTTATACTACTGCTTTTGATTTCGACATGGCTGTTGATGCTTATGGTAACCCGCATATTGCTATTGTAATTGGACCTACAGGTTCTGACGCTTATAGCATTATTACTGCTGAAGGTTATATAGCAGCTGTTGATCTTTTTTCAAAAGATGGTGGCGAAAGCTGGGAAGTTGAGCACATGGGATACCCAAGAACTTTCAGAGGCTATTTCCCAGACGATACTTATTCAGAAGACAACCGTATCCAGATTACTATGAACCCCGCAGCTGACAAAGTGTTTATTTCATGGTTAGATACTGACCTGGAAGACGAAGAAGACAACCAGCGTCCAAATATCTGGGTTCGTGGATTTGATCCAATTACATATCTGAAAACCAATTTCGGTGGTGAAGATGGCCCAACAAATGTTACCTTATTCTCTGAAGGAATGTGGCAGGCTTATTTCTTTATTGCTTCTGCAGTATGTTTTGAGAATGATGGTGTTTATACTATTCCTTTTAGTTATATGGAAATGGACCTTAATGATGATGTTGCTCCTGTACAGTATAAGTATATCACCGATTTCTCTTTTGATTTAGGTGCTGACTTTACCATTCAGGATGTTGAGGACAATGTTAAAGAAGGTATCACAGAGGTTTCACAAAACTTCCCAAATCCTTTTAACGGAGAAACTTATTTTACTGTAACCTTAAGCGAAGGAAGCAGCCTTGATATGGATGTTTATACTTTGACTGGACAGAAAGTTTCAAGTAAGTCTTATGGACACCTTTCAACAGGTACACACACTTTGACCATTGACGGTAGTAACCTGACATCGGGTGTTTATTTCTACACCATCACAGCAGGCGAAAGCAAAGTAACACGCAAAATGATTGTTGAGTAAACATTACTTATTCTAACAATATAAAATCCGGCTCATCAATGATGGGCCGGATTTTTTTATTGAGTCTGCTACACTAGCGCTCTCCCAGTTGCAAGCGTCCACTCCCCTGCTGCAAGCGTCCACGCTTGCTGTTAATACACTAGCGCGCGAATTTTTCGCGTGCCAAGCTTGATTGGCTTCCATATTTTATCGACCCAAACCCCTTTTTTGTCGAAGAAAAAGACGAGATGGAATAACACATCTAATACCAATTGGGAAATCAAATTATTCTACTTACTTTTGGGGACACAATATTTTTAGAATCGTAATCAATTTATTTTATTAAAAAAAGAATCACTATGAAAAAATCCTTACTTTTTGTTTTAAGCATTTGCTTTGGTCTTGTCGTATTTTCGCAACAAGCCTATCAATTTAAAATTGACACCAAGGAAAAAACGGCAGTACAGGCACCATTAATTGGGATTGAACCATTAATCAGTCCGGCAATTACCAGAACGCAAACAGAGAAAGAAGCCTTTACACCACCTGCTGACAGGGACATAAATTATGTTACTGTAATAGATATTGGCACTTCGGCCAATGCGTATGGCTATGGATATGGCGGTGGACAACGGTCGCTGGTATGGGCTGATCCTACTTTAAATACTGTCACCAACTTTCACCGGATGGGAGGAGCACTTGACCTTGGAGGTTATTCGGGCGATTATGGCTATGATGTTTCAAAAGATGGCGGACTTAGCTGGGAAAATATGATTGAAATGTATGTAGCAACTGAAAATGAAGGTGGCGAATATTTTAAAGATGCAGCACGTTATCCCAACCATGCAGTTTATAATCCAATGGGAACCGATAATCCTGACGATGCTTATGTTGTTTATTTTGGACCAAACTTATGGGGAACCAATGATATTTGGGGCGGATACAGTTATGGCGTTGCCAGTATTGGCGATACTTCCTATTACACCAAAAATTTCTTAATTTCTGATGATGAATATTTCTACGGTGTGCCTGATGGTTATGACCTTACTTCGCAGGGACTTTCAATTGTAATTGACGATAATTATGATTTGGTTGGTGATGAATACCAGGGAAACCTGATTGTAAGTAAAGGATACTGGGATGAAGATGTAGAAGATTTTGTGTATGAATTGGAATTGTTGGATGCACCACTGGGAGACGATGTTGGTTTCACTGCTGATGAAAAGGTTGCTTTTGGCCCGGATGGCATGACAGGTTATATTACAATAATCTCAAACAATGGAGAGGCGGAAGAGCAAAGTGGTTACTCCAGCTATTATCCAATTTACTGGAAAACAACTGATGGTGGCGAAAATTGGGATGGCCCGCATTTTATTCAAATGGATGGGGAACACGGTATTGGAGGAATTGTTTATGATCACTTAAGCGATGAAAAAATTGCCGAATTATTTGAGCCACCCCTGCCTGCAAGAGAAGAAATATCCTATACAACTGCTTTCGACCACGATATTGCTGTTGATGCCTGGGGAAACCTGCACATTGCTGTAGTTATCGGCCCAACAGGTGCCGATGCTTATAGTATTATTACCGCCGAAGGATATATTGCTGCTGTTGATATCTTTACAAAAGATGGTGGCGAAAGCTGGGAAGTTGAACACATGGGATACCCAAGAACTTTCAGGGGCTATTTCCCTGATGATGCTTTTTCTGAAGATAACCGTATCCAGATCACCATGAATACCGCTGCTGATAAAGTATTTATCTCCTGGTTAGACACTGACCTGGAAGACGAAGAAGACAACAACCGGCCAAATATTTGGACACGGGGTTTTGATCCAATTACATACTTAAAGACAATGGGATCGCCTGTCGAAGATGGCCCAACCAATGTTACATTATTCTCAGAAGGTATGTGGCAGGCATATATGGCCATAGCTCCAAAATATTGTCTTGAGCCAGAACCAGGTGTCTATCACATTCCGTTTACGTATGAAGATATGGATCCAAACGACAATGTAGCACCGGTACAGTTTAAATACATTACAGATTTTTCTTTTTCAGATGCTGATTTTACCATACAGGGAATTGGAGAAAAAACACCGGCCATCAGTATAGAAAGTGTTTCTCAGAATTATCCCAATCCGTTTAAGGCAGAAACTTTTGTGACTGTTGGCTTGAATAGTGCAAGTAATTTGACCCTGGAGATATACTCATTAACGGGTCAGCTGGTTTTATCGAAAGACTATGGACAAATGATTTCCGGTACACATACTTTAAGTATTCAATCCACTGAAATGAATCCTGGTGTGTATTTTTACACTGTAACAGCAGGCGAAAACAAAGTAACCCGTAAAATGGTAGTAAACTAATTATACTTTATCAACTATAGAAATGGCCGGTTTGTCAATTGACGAATCGGCTTTTTTTTATACATCTGCATCCTTTTCCTTTGTTGGCATGAATGGCTAAAGCCGATTTAACTTCCTGTTTTTTTGATCACAAGAGCTAATAAGCTGAATTCGATTTAAGGCACCTCATCTATACTTTAGATATTCAATTACTTGCAAGAAGCTTCCTTTGTGGTTCTTAGTGTCTTCCTGTCTTTGTGGCTAAATATTCTGCCACTATTCCGATAG
>QMPA01000045.1 GCA_003650365.1 Bacteroidota bacterium
CGAAGCAGCCAAAAGACTGCTGCTCTTTATTGTGCTTGTACTGTTAACAGGCAGCCTCTCGGCCCAGGTGGGCATCAATACCGATGGGTCAACCCCCAACAGCTCGGCCATGCTCGACATCAAGAGCGATACAGCCGGTTTGCTGATCCCGCGCATGACAGCCACCCAGCGCGATGCCATCAACAGCCCCGCGGAGGGACTGATGGTTTTTGTGACCGACGACAATACTTTTTACTATTATACCGGCTCTGTCTGGACACTCATCTCGGGCGATACCGGTTCGTGGGCTACTGCGGGACAATACCTCTACCCCCTTGACAGCAATTACAATGTGGGCATCGGCACCTCAACACCGGCCGGTAAATTCCAGGTAGCTACACGGTATTATACAGGCACTTATGGTGCTGACGTTTGCAGCGGTGGTACGGCTGCGGCCAGCGAATCTTATACCGGCCACGATGCCGCCAATGCTTTCGATAACACTTCTTCCACCTATTGGAGCAACAACGACAACATACCCGCCTGGGTACAATACGACCTCGGCGATGGAAACGAAAAACGTGTTTCAAAATACAGGCTCTATTTTGACGCGACAGGCGGCTTCGACAATTCGCCCAATGCCTGGACTTTCTCGGGTAGTAATGATGGCTCGGCCTGGACCACCTTCGATACGCAAACGGCACAGGGCTGGACGGCGACAGGGTGGAAAGAATACATTTTTACAAATACCAACCACTACCGTTACTACCGCCTCAACATTACCGATAATAAAAACAGCGGGACAAGTCCGGGCGATAATTATGTTTTTGTTCACGAAATGGAACTGATGGAAGAAAGTCTGACCAATGATGCCACCTTCACGGTGATTGACAACAAAGTGGGCATTGGTACCGCTTCACCCAGCCAGACACTGGAGGTAAATGGTACTTTCAGTTATACCGATGGCAATGAGGGCGCGGGAAAAATAATGATTTCCGACGCTTCCGGTACCGCCTCCTGGGCCGATGGCGCCACCGTAAATGCCGGTGGATGGACCGTAAACGACAATTTTATTTACAATATTGGCGATTCGGTGGGCATCGGTACGGCCACCCCGGGCGCCGCACTCGATGTACACGGCCGCATTGAGCAAAACGGTACAGGTAATTCTGTATTTTTAGGTAAACAGGCAGGCGCCAATGATGATCTTACGACTAACAGAAACTGTTTTGTCGGCTACTACACCGGAAGGTTCAATACCAGCGGTAGCTATAATACCGCTTATGGCGAAAGTGCATTGTTATATAATAAGGCCAACTCAGGTTCCGTTGCAATGGGCTACCATGCCATGATATATGCCGATAACCGGACAAGCGGCAGAACAACCTACAATACCGCCGTAGGTTACGAAGCCCTGCGGGGAAGCACAACACTAGCTAACAATACCGGGCAATACAATACCAGCATGGGTTTTCGGTCTTTATGGGCAAATAAATCAGGTTCGTACAATACTGCCATTGGCGTAAGTGCACTCCAAAGCAATACAACAGGGGCGTATAATACCGCCAGTGGATATACGGCTCTCCTACACAGTTCAACGGGCTCCGGAAATACAGCAGATGGTAACCGGGCACTATATAACAATACAAGCGGTAACAACAATACGGCTACCGGCGACAGCGCGCTTTATTCCAACAAAGCAAACAGCGGTTCAGTGGCATTTGGCAAAAGGGCCATGTTGTACGCCGATAGCAGGACAAGTGGCAGAGACACCTACAATACCGCCATTGGTTACGAAGCCCTAATGGGCAGCACAACAGCCGCCAACAATACCGGGCAAAACAATACAAGCGTTGGGTATCAGGCGTTAATGTCAAATACAACAGGAGGAAGAAATTCAGCAAGCGGGTACGTAGCGCTATCTAGCAATACGAGCGGAGAATATAATACTGCCTTTGGTTATGGCACGCTTTATTCCAACAAAGCTAACAAAGGTTCTGTTGCGATCGGTTATAAAGCCATGGAAAATGCCGATAACAGAACAACAGGCCGCACAACCTACAATACCGCCATCGGTTACGAAGCCCTGCGGGGCAGCACAATTGCAGCCAACAATACCGGGCAAAATAATACGAGCATTGGGTCTCAGGCGTTAATGTCGAATACATCTGGTGATTATAATTCAGCCTCTGGGAGTTCAGCGCTCAATCAAAATACATCTGGTGATTATAATTCAGCCTTTGGGAGTTCAGCGCTCATTCAAAATACAACAGGAGATGATAATTCAGCCTTTGGATACGCAGCTCTTTATTTTAATAGCACAGGAAATAAAAATACTGCTTATGGAATATCTGCATTGTATAACAACAGGGCCAACTCCGGTTCCGTGGCAATTGGTTTTCATGCTATGTTGCGTGCCGATAACAGGACAAGCGGAAGAGATACCTACAATACTGCCGTCGGTTACGAAGCCCTAATGGGGGGCAGCGCAACACTAGCCAATAATTCCGGGCAATACAATACCAGCATGGGCTACCAATCGCTATTGAATAATAAAGGTGGCGATTGGAATACAGGCGTAGGGTCTAAGGCATTGGTGGCGAATACATCTGGGCATGGAAATTCAGCCTTAGGACATTACTCTCTTTATAGTAATACAACAGGATACGATAATGTTGCTATAGGTAGTACTTCACTTGCTTATTGCCAAACTGGCTACCAAAACACGGCCATTGGACAAAATGCCTTTTCGACAAGCTCTAACTATTATAACTCCACTGCTATTGGATATAATGCGCAAATCTATGCCAGTAATCACATTCAGCTTGGCGATGATTACGTAAACTGGATAGGAGGCCATGCGCCCTGGACCAACACTTCCGATGGCCGCTTCAAACGCAATGTAGAAGAGGGTGTTCCGGGCCTGGATTTCATCCTCAAACTGCGGCCGGTTACCTATACCTGGGATTTGAAAGCATTGGACCGCTACATCGGTGTACCCGATTCTATTTCTGACAAATCGGCTACCGAACGCGCTATACAGGAACAGACCCTCCACACCGGATTTATCGCACAGGAGGTAGAAAAAGCCGCCAAGGCAAGCGGCTACGATTTCGATGGTGTTCACCACCCCGCCAACGAGCACGACCCTTACTCGCTGGCCTATGGCGAGTTTGTTGTACCGCTTGTAAAAGCCGTACAGGAGCAGCAAAACATGATCATAAAACAAAAGTCTGCTAATGAAGCACAACAACAAACCATCGAAAAGCAGCAGCAAACCATCCGTAAACTGATGCAACGCCTCGACAGGCTGGAGAAAATGATGGAGACCAAATAAAGAATATGCCGGGATGCAGGGCCGTGTGTCCCGGCAATCATACCACAAGTTTCTCATTTTGCATCAGCTAATCAACCGGAATTTGAAGCAAATGATTTACCGGAAAAGCTGAAGAAAATTACCATTCAAATCGATTGGGATGAAACAAGAATCAACAGAACAATCAGAATTAACGAAGCATCCATAACACAAATCAGTTAAACATTCTTTATGAGACCTTTACAAAACTTCTAAAAACTGTCTTTCTGAGCACAGCGAAGAATCTTAATGGTCAGTAATTCAGCTATGTAAAGATTCTTCACTCCGTTCAGAACGACAAAATCCTATGTTTTGTAAAGGTCTCTTTATACTATTCATTAAAAAAACCGACTTATGAAAATGAAGACCTTTACTCCAACCGAAGCAGCCAAAAGACTGCTGCTCTTTTTTGTGCTTGTACTGTTAACAGGCAGCATTTCGGCCCAGGTGGGTATCAATACCGACGGGTCAACCCCCAACAGCTCGGCCATGCTCGACATCAAGAGCGACACGGCCGGTTTGCTCATCCCGCGCATGACAGCCACCCAACGCGATGCCATCAACAACCCCGCGGAGGGACTGATGGTTTTTGTGACCGACACGCAAAGTTTTTGGTTTTACAATTCCGGCACTTCTTCATGGGTTGAATTGAAAGATTCAGTAAGCACGAATACCTCTGAACTTGCCGATGATGACAATGACACAAAAGTAATGGTGGAGAGATATGCTGATGAAGACATTATCCGGTTTAACATGAGTGGCACAGAGTATTTCAACATGAATCAAGGCCGGCTGAATGTTAACGGAACCGGCCTCTCTGTTTTTCTCGGCAATGGTGCTGGTGCCGGTGACGATTTATCTAGCAATAGGAATGTCTTTGTGGGTAACATGTCAGGTCATGCAAATATAAATGGATATCGAAACTCAGCAATTGGCGCCTATTCGCTTTATACAAATACAACAGGCAGTTTAAATACAGCAAATGGGTATTATGCCTTATACTATAATACAAGCGGTACAGGAAATACGGCAAATGGAAATTTTTCTGCCTATCACAATACCTCTGGTGAAAATAACACAGCTGATGGACGCAATTCACTTTTCTATACTAATACCGGAAACAACAATACTGCCAGTGGATATCAATCATTGTTTGGGAATAACACCGGAAGTTCAAATGTGGCTGTGGGTGTAAGTACTTTATATCACAATGGTACAAGAAGCAATCTTGTGGCAGTGGGCGATTCAGCCCTTTTTAACAACGGTTCAGGTGCGTCAGGTGAAAATCAGGCACTCCGTAATACCGCCATTGGTTCTAAAGCACTTTATTCGAATACAACGGGTAACGACAACACTGCAAATGGTTTTCAAACGCTTTATTCGACTGTTTCAGGGTCTCAAAATACGGCTGTTGGTAGCAAAGCACTTTATGGCAACAGTACGGGCAATCACAATACAAGTGTTGGGTATCATGCGTTAATGTTGAATACAAATGGCAATTATAATTTTACTGGTGGAGCTTTCGCGCTTAATTCTAATACAGAAGGTGATTATAATTCTGCCGGTGGAGCTACAGCGCTTTATAATAATACACTAGGAGATGCTAATACTGCTTTCGGTGAAGGTGCATTGTATCATAATAAATCCAACTCCAATTCCGTTGCAATGGGCTACCATGCCATGTACTATGCAGATGACCGCACACTCGGCAGAGCAACGCAGAATACCGCCATCGGTTACGAAGCCCTGCGGGGTAGCTCAACAGCCGCCAGTAATTTCGGGCAAAAAAATACAAGCGTAGGGTATCAGGCATTAATGGAGAATACAAATGGTGATAAAAATACTGCCAGTGGAGTTGAAGCACTTAGGTCGAACACATCTGGCGATTATAATTTAGCCAGTGGTGCTGAAGCACTTATGTCGAACACATCTGGCAATTATAATTCAGCCGGTGGAGTTTCTTCGCTTACAAATAACACAACAGGAGGTCAGAATACTGCTTACGGCAATAGTGCATTGAAAAACAACAAGGCCAACTCCGCTACCGTTGCGGTGCGCCACCAGGCTATGTTTTTTGCCGATGACCGAACAAGCGGAAGAACAACATACAATACAGCCATTGGTCTCAGAGCCTTGCGGGGCAGCTCAACAGCCGCCAACAATACGGGACGATATAATACCAGCGTTGGATATCAGGCGTTAATGGAGAATACAAATGGCAATAATAATACTGCCAGTGGAGTTGAAGCCCTTAGTTCGAATACATCTGGTGATGATAATTCAGCTTTTGGAGAAAGTGCATTAAATAGCAACAAGGGCAACTCCGGTTCCGTTGCCATGGGCTACCATGCTATGTTGTATGCCGATGACCGGACAAGCGGCAGAACAACCTACAATACCGCCATCGGTTACGAAGCCCTGCGGGGTAGCACAACAGCCGCCAACAATACGGGGCAATACAACACCAGTGTTGGGTATCGGTCGCTCTACTCAAACACCACAGGAAATCACAATGTCGCAAATGGATATAATGTGCTTACAGCAAATACAAGCGGGTACTATAATACGGCAAGCGGTTATAGTGCACTTGCCGGCAATATTACTGGGAATTTTAATACGGCAAGCGGTCATTTTGCACTTTCCGGCAATACTAATGGGGATGGGAATACTGCTTTTGGTAATAGTGCATTGTATAATAATAGCAGCAACTCCGGATCTGTTGCTGTGGGCTGCAAAGCCATGTTATTTTCCGACAACAGAACAGCCGGACGCATAACCTACAATACGGCCATTGGTTACGAATCCCAACGGGGCAGCTCAACGCCATCCAACAATACAGGGCGATATAATACCAGTGTTGGATATCAGTCATTGAGTTTAAATACAACAGGTGACTATAATATTGCAATTGGTAGTACTACTTTACTATCATCATCCGGTGATGCAAACATTGCAATCGGTACTTCTGCCCTGAAATACACAAACGGCAGTTACAATATTGCGCTGGGGTACAATGCAGGTATTGGTCTGACAAGTGGTAACAGAAATATTCTCATCGGTTATGATATTAGCAATCCTGTAAGTAATAGCAGTAGCAATAGGATGAGTATTGGTAATATTATTTTTGCCAATGGAATTGACGGAACCGGTACAGTAATTTCGTCGGGTAATGTGGGCATTGGTATTTCCAATCCGGCATATCGTCTGCATGTTGTTTCAAACAGTTCCAATGCAACAATGGCACTCAGGCAGAATGGCGATGGTTCAATTTTGAAAGCTTATGACGAAGATAATGATGAAGTATGGAATGTTACAAAAGGTTCCATGTGGTTTTATAATGGTGATCATCATCATACACTCGCATTCCATTCTTACGATAATACTCCGTCAAGTGCAGGAAGTATAGTCCTGTATAATGCAGCCGGAACATCAGCTACAATTGTTCTGGATGGTGATTATGATGGCGATGGAAGAATAACAACCCAGGAATTACGTATTACCGGCGGCAGCGATCTATCTGAATTCTTCGAGTTGACTGACGTGGACAACATTGAAAAAGGCATGGTGGTTTCAATTGATGAAAACAACCCGGGGCACCTAACCGTTTCAAACACAGCTTACGATAAAAAGGTTGCCGGCATCATCAGTGGCGCCAAAGATATCAAGCCCGGGCTCATCATGAGCCAACAAGGGACTATTGCCGATGGCGAACACCTGATTGCACTTTCGGGAAGGGTATATTGCATGGTTGATGCGACGGAAAACCCGGTTGAAATTGGCGATATGTTGACCACCTCGGAAGTACCGGGTCATGCCATGAAAGTAAATGATTTTGACCAGGCCCGTGGAGCTATCATTGGTAAAGCAATGACTTCATTAAAAACAGGTAGAGGACTCGTATTGGTTTTGGTCAGCCTTCAATAAAAAAAACCAAGATAATGAAAAAAATAATCATATCAATAAGCATTTTAGCTATTGCGCTATTTTGGGTAATTAGAAAAAATGATACTCACCAACCTGAGCCAAAACAGGAAACTGAAGAGGAGGCTACCAACACTGGTTTTTTTAAGTACCGGATGGCCTCACGGGCTGGCAAAGACGGAAAAATTCCATTTAATGCATTAGTAAAAGCAAAGCGGCATATTGACAGAATGCCGAAACCTTCCGGCAGGGATGCGGGATTATGGGAATGGGACTGGCTGGGCCCCTCAAATATTGGTGGCAGGATAAGAACAATCCTTCCCGACCCCAATAATTCCAATGTACTTTGGACAGGCTCTGTCTCCGGAGGTATCTGGAAATCAACGAATGCTGGAGCCTCATGGAGTCCTGCCGATGACTTTATGACGAGCCTGGCGGTAACTTCTATGGTATTCGACCCCTCATCTACCAATATTATGTATGCGGCAACAGGAGAAGGATTTGGTAATCATGATGGCCTGCCAGGAGCAGGTATATTGAAAAGTACGGATGGTGGCCTTACTTGGAATCAACTGTCAAGCACGGACAACAGTAACTTCAAATGGGTTACCCGACTTGCCGCCCACCCCAATTCAGACAGTGCCGGCGTACTTTATGCAACTACAGGTTCTTCCCATGTTTTTAAAACTACGGATGGAGGTGCAACCTGGGTTAATAAACTAAACACTTCATCGGGTGGCCGTGATGTAAAAATTGATCCCAATAACCCTAACGAAATACTGGTTGGCTGTTCAAACGATGCCTATATGTCGACGGATTATGGTGAAACATGGACAAAACTCTCAATAGGAGGTTCCAAATTACCTGTCGATCCGGGCAGGTGTGAGGTGAGTTTTTGCCCGTCAAATACCAGCAAACTTTATATATCAATTGACAGTGTTGGTGGTCAATTATGGTCGTCAAACGATAACGGCAATACATGGTCTCTTAAAAATACAGGATCAAATTATCTTGAAACACAAGGTGGGTATGATCACACTATCTGGGTTTGCCCTACGAATAGCAACAAACTGGTAGTCGGGGGCATGAACTTTTTTAGAAGTACAAACGGTGGAACAAATCTTACTAAAATAAGTAGTAAATTTGATTATCATTATAATGGTAGTTGTATTTCCGTTCATGCTGACCAGCATTGTATTATAGAAGCATCAGACTTTGACGATTTATCTAACCCCAGAGTATATATATCCAGTGATGGCGGAATTCAAAAAACTGACAATATATGGACTGTTTCGGAAACATCAGGATGGGTTAACCTTGTGAATACATCATTGGGTATCACACAGTTTTATAGTGGTGCAGCAGCTAACGATGGAAGTATAATTATTGGAGGAACACAAGATAATGGGACAAATAGATATCGTGCAAGTGGCTCATGGAGTGGACCTGATGCATGGAAACATGTTTTCGGTGGAGATGGTGGTTGCGTTGCGATAAACTACAATAATACAAACATCCTTTTTACGGAATACACAAATCTAGAAATCTTAAAAAGCGTTAATGGTGGAGATCAATTTTCCTTAGCAACAACAGGTTTAGGTGATGCAACAATTAGAAATCGCAGCCTGTTTATCTCTCCCTACGTAATGGATCCCAACAACCCCGATTATCTGGTTGCCGGAGGCTCACGAATCTGGAGAACCACCAACGGTGCATCAAACTGGGTTAAAATACGAGATGAAATCGGATATAGCATACATAACGGGGATACGACCTATGTAAAATGCAGCGCGATTGATATTGCTGAGGGAAACTCTTCCAAAATCTGGGTAGCTTATAATAACGGTAATATTGCTATGACAACAAATGCAGGAGCAAGTTGGACAAGGGTGGACAACAATAGTTCCTCTATGCCACACAGATACGTTACCGATATTGCTATTAATCCTAATAGTTCGGACGAGGTATTTGTAACTTTTGGTGGTTATTTTAATAATGATGTTTGGTACACAGCCGATGCCGGGGCCACCTGGGAAAACAAAAGTGGCACACCACCAAACGATTTACCTGCAATTCAGGTTAATACGGTGAGGTATCATCCATCTAATTCTTTTTGGATTTATATTGGAACCGATCTTGGTGTTTTTGCTACCAAGGACAGGGGCCTAAACTGGAGTATAATGAGAAATTTCGACGATAACGAAGGCCCGGTTAACACAGAAGTTTCCGAATTGTTCTGGCAGGGCGATGAGTTTCTTATTGCTGCTACACATGGCAGAGGCATGTACAGAACATCTTCTCCGCCACGTATAATTTATGTTGACTTAAATGCCGCACCGGGTGGGAATGGCAGTGTTGCCCATCCGTTTCAAACCATCTATGAGGCAAGCCAGGCATATGGACCGGGAACGACGATCTCCATTAAATCAGGTACCTATGAAGAATCGCAGATTATTTTCTTTGAACGTGAGGGCTACGTCATCACAACCAACGGAAGTGTGCTTATTAAATAAGGACGTATCGCCAGGCTTTCAATAATTTAGCCACAGACTCACAGATGAAAACAATAATCATCTGTGAATCTGTGGCTATTTTTACATCTTCATTTGGCCTAAGCCTGTCTGACGGCTGAGCTTGAGAAATAATTAAAACAGGAAACTCCGGCCATCAAATGCCTTTCAGCTTATTCAAAAAGGAATAGAGGTCTTCTCCGATTTCTACATTCAACCTTTTGCGCAAGCGGTACCTGGCAACCTTTATGCTGTTGGGCGAGATGCATAAAAGAGCCGCGGTTTCTTTAATGTTCAGGTTTAAACTCACCAGGGCTGCCAGCCTGAAATCGTGCGTATTCAGATTGGGGTTTAACAAGCGCAGTTTTTGATGAAAGCCTTTGTTTACACTTTCAAAATAATTTTTAAACAGCTCCCAGTCTTTTTCGGTTTTCTGGCTCTTCCCTATATCCTTAATAATGGCATTGAACTGCCTTGCCAGTTGTTCGCTCACCTGTGATGAGATGGCATTCAGTTTTTCCCGTATATCCGCCAGCATCTGGTTCTTTTGCAGCATATTCAGGGCATGTGTGGTAAGCTGCCTGGCTTTGTAATCGACTTCGGTTTGTAATTCTTTCGCACTCAGTTCTTTATTTTTTAAATTGGTTTCGAGTAGTTTTTTCTCAATAAGGTACAATTCCTTTTCCTTTTTCCTTTTCGAGAAATAATAAGCCGCCACAACAATCAGGAGGGCAAGGGCAAGCAGCACAACGACGATAAACAATCGCTGTTTACTTTGGATGGCAAGGGCTTTGGTATGTTCACTCTGGTTGAGTTCTTTCAGAAATACAATCTCATTCTCTTTCCTCTCCGTTTCAAATTCTGTTTTAAGGCTTTGGATGTATTCCTGGTTTTTCATAATGGTGGCCGAATCCTTTAGGCTGAGGTGTTTTTCAACAAAATGGCATGCTTTTTCAAACTGCTTTTTGCCTTTGTAGGCCTTCGAAAGCAATTTGTAATCTTCCATTTGCACATCCATATTCCCGCTTTCCACCGCGAGTGGCAAGGCCAGATTCCCATGCACGATGGCGCTGTCGTATATCTGCTGTTCTAAAAACATCCGGCTCATAGCGAGGTGCAGGCGACTATTGTTGGCACCGATGGCATTGTTGTTTTCCAGCGCCCTGACGAAATAAGGGTAAGCATCATCATATTTTTTCTGACTGCTCAGCAGTAGGGCGAGGTTCTGTAGCACAATGGCCTGGTTCCGGTGGTCGCCCCTGTTTTCATTAATACCGAGGGCTTTTTTGTAGTTTACAATGGCCCGGGAAGTATCCCCCGTTCTTTTATACAACACCCCCAAATTGGCATAGCAACGCGCCATATATACCGAGTCCTGCTCACTTATTGCATCTTTCAAAGCCCGGCTCAACCACACCTGGCTATTATCGTAATCTTTAATGGCCAGGTAAATGCTGCCAATATTTATTTTGCTGACAATCAGGGTGCCGGTTTCCGCGTGATTCGCTTCCTTGATTTTAATAGCTTGAATAAAACAGCGCAATGAAGAATCGTAATGGGCTGTTTTGATGTAAGCCGTTGCCATATTGTTAAGTAATTTGGCGTAGTACAAAGGAGATATCTTGTCTGTTGTCCTTTCCGTTCCAAAAGCTTTGTAATAGGTTTCTGACTTTTTGAGTTCATCCAATGCTTTGGCATATTCGGCCATTAAATAATAATCGGTTCCCCGGTTGAGATAAGAATAAATAATATTGACCGTATCCTGAATTTCAAGCGCCTTTTGCAAACAGATGTTGGCATAATAATCTACTGAATCGTAAATTCTTTTTTCCCGGTAAGCCTGTGCAAGGAGGAAAGTGGCATCTACAAACAAGGTATCGTTATCACTAAAATATTGTAAAACTGACGTTGCCCTGCCGATGGAGGCATCTGCATCAATAAACAACAAACTATCTGCTTCCTTAAGTAGGTTTTTTCCCCGGAGGGGGGAAGCAGTCTGTGAAAAAGCAATGGAAAGAAATAAGAGTGGTATGACAAAAATGGATGCAAAAGTGAATTTCATCTGCCTGGTTTTTAGAATAAATGAAACGAAATATATCTCTTAAACGGTCGGAAACCGTCTTTGTTCACAAAGTTAGAAAAACATCAATGCTAACCGCCGCATCTTTCTGCACATTAAACAAAGTCCTGGTTTACATTTTTAACAATTGATATTGTGCATATTAGAGGCACATCAATATCCTTCTTAATAAAGAAAACCAAATAAATTTCTTAGCTGTATACCTCAAGTTAACCTCATAAATTAGGTTACCCGCTTTCCTGCTAATAAGTTTGCAGCGGTTAATAAATACAAAAAGAACTTGCATCATGCCCATCACAACAATTATCAACAATAAATTATATGTCCAGTTAGACAGTTGGGTAAAAGAGGGAATGATTACCGTAACCAATGAGCAAAAACGCAGCAAGACGGTGCCGATAAAAGATTCAAATTTTGAAATGATTGATTTACCGGAAAATTCCCATCTGCTCCAAATCGTAATCAAAGCAGAATCAAAAACAATAACCAAACAGATTAAACTATGAAAAATTTTAAAAGTAGGAACATCAGCGTCACCAAAGTCAGTATTATTCTCTTTATACTCATGCTTGGCATGACGGCCACTGCACAGGTAGGCATCAACACCGATGGCAGCAGCCCGGATGGCTCAGCCATGCTGGATGTAAAATCGGATGCTGCAGGCATCCTCATCCCGCGGATGACCAGGGCACAACGTGATGCCATTACCAGCCCGGCAACCGGCCTGATGATTTATCAAACAAACGATGTAGCCGGTTTTTATCATTACGATGGCTCCGATTGGAAAACGGTAGGTTCAGGAGCATTTTCTATTGATGATCTTGCTGATGGAAAAGCAGGGGGACATAGCTGCTTTTTGGGAGAAAACGCCGGTATGAACGATAATGGGACAGTTAAGGATAATACAGCAGTTGGTTTCAATGCATTACAATTAAATACTGATGCTGTTGACAATGCCGCATTTGGCACCTATGCTTTGAAAAATAGTAGTGGAAATTTGAATACGGCCATTGGTAGTTATTCCTTAACTGCCAGCACATCAGGAATGGGTAATACTTCTGTTGGGAAGAGTGCATCACAACTGAATACTATTGGAAGTTATAATGTTTCTTTAGGAGCTTTTGCAAACTATTCCAATGAGGAAGGCTCTCATAATACAATCATTGGTGCGAATGCGGGCAGTGGATTAGCAGTACAAAATATATCCGGCAATGTATTCCTGGGTTATTCAGCAGGCTTTTACGAAACCGGTGACAATAAATTATATATCGAGAACTCTGTGTCTTCATCCCCCTTAATTTACGGTGAGTTTGATAATGACCTTGTTAAGATAAACGGTGATTTAGAAGTTACGGGAGCTCTTACCGGTATTGGTATTGATGATTTATCTGATGGAAAAACAGATGTGACCAGTGTATTTCTTGGCGATGGTAGCGGTGAGAGCGATGATGGGACAGACAATTATAATACCGGAGTTGGTAAATCGGCATTAAATTCAAGTATTGATGCTACTTACAATACAGCAATAGGCACCAATGCTTTGAGCCTAAATAATGCAGATTATAATACGGCCGTTGGTAGTTATTCATTAGCTGCCAGTACAACAGGATTGGCGAATACTTCTGTCGGGAAGAGTGCATCGCAATATAATACTTCAGGTTATTCTAACGTCTCTTTAGGCGCTTTCGCAAACCTTTACAATGAGGAAGGCTCAAGTAATACGATGATTGGTGCGGATGCAGGGAGGGGAACAGCGGCTCATAATATATCCGGAAGTGTATTCCTGGGTCATGGAGCAGGCTTTTACGAAGCAGGTAACAATAAATTATACATCGAGAACTCCAGCTCATCTACCCCCTTAATCTATGGCGAGTTTGATAATAACATACTTACAGTAAATGGCAAACTGGGTATAGGTACCACTTCCCCAACTGTTCAGCTCCACATAACAGGGGGCACTGATGCGATACTGTCAGGAGGAGGCTATCTTGTTACCGGGCTAACCAGCGGACAAAACATTGTAATGGACGAAAACGAGATTATGGCACGAAATAATGGCGCAATATCTGCGATTCATTTGCAAAGAGATGGTGGAGCATTTAATTTGCATTACGGTCTGGATGAATCAAATGAGTTTGTTGTGGCTACGGATGGGAAAACAGGAATTGGCGAAAACGCCCCTACGGCAAAACTGCATATCAATACCATCTCAGGTGAAGAGGGTTTACGGGTTCAGATTGTAGGGACGACAAAATTAAAGGTGGCTTCAAATGGCAGTGTTGCGGTAGGATATAATCCGACAACACCCACTTTCGCCCTGCAATTGCAAAATAGCTCGGTCGATTTAGAAGGAAGGGGGCTTGCCTATTCGTGGACCACCTATAGCGACGGTCGCCTGAAAACCGATCAAAAAGAGCTGGAATATGGTTTACATGAAGTGATGCAACTGCAACCAAAAAGTTATTTCCACCACAATTCCGAGACCAATGAAGACGGTACCTTTACGATGATCGGCTCACATAAAACCTACACATTTGGATTTATCGCCCAGGAATTGAACCAGGTAATCCCTGAGGCAGTATATGTGCCTGAGGACGAATCGAAAAACCTTTGGGCAATTGATTATGAAAAACTGATTCCCGTGCTCACCAAAGCCGTCCAGGAACAACAGCAGGAAATTGAAACACTAAAAGCGGAGAATAAAATGATAAGAACGCAGGACTCCAGGATGAAAAGCCTTGAAAAGGAAAACGCCAACTTAAAAGCCCGTCTCGGCAGGCTGGAGAAACTGATGGAAAGATAAAACCAAGACAGGGAAGCTTGCTTGCTCAAAGTCTATCTCGATCGGGGCGGACTTTTTTATTGTGTTGGAGAATAGACATAAAATGACCCAAAAGTATCCCTCAACACAGATACCACACGGCTGAAAACCCAACACAAAAAATACTTTTACATTCCTGATTTGATTCGTACGAATTATTGTATCTTTGCCGCCGCAAAAAGCTCCCGATAGCTATCGGGAGGACAGAACAGTAAAAAGGTAAAATTGAAAAAACATTATGACACATTGGTCCCGTAGCTCAGCTGGATAGAGCATCTGCCTTCTAAGCAGAGGGTCACAGGTTCGAGTCCTGTCGGGATCACCAGTGCAGTGTTAACATACTGTATAACAATACTCTCAAAATCGGGGTATAAAAAAGGGTCTAAATATATAGACCCTTTTTTTTGTAATCGCTTTTCTAATTGCAGCAGTAGTAGTACAGTTTGAAGCATTATAAATTCTCTGTAATAAGAAATAATTGTATTTTTTATTCTATTGGGCATTTAATTTGCCATCCAATTTAGCTCTTTAGAGTGTACGTTTAAAAAACAGATATGGACAAAAGCATTTGTCCACAGTTGGAAACGGCTGAAACCATTTAATTTTATAAGTATGAATGGAAAAGAAATTGCCCTAATGTTAATGCTAATTGCTTTCTTCTCATCTTCGTCTGTACTCTTCTTCTAATTCTTTCGATATTGGTATCTTTATTGTAACATTTATCTGTTAAATTCTCAGCCCGCCATCCCACTAATAAAAGTCTCTACAAAATCAAAGATGCGGTTGCTTACTCTTTCGATAATGGTTTTGCGTTCACGGATTTTGGGTTTGATCTCCAAAGTTTTTACAATGTCTTCTCTTAGGGGTTTGCGTTCAGTGAAAAGGTAGTTTTCAATAACATCCTGCAATTTTTCCGGAATCAGCTTTTCTTCTTTGCACATATTGTCCAGGGCTTTTTGTTGCTCTGCTTTCCAGAAGCTGTCAAATTCTTCGGGTATATCTGTTGCGTCTTGTATTTCCGGCAGGTTTTCGTTTATAAATTGTTCGATTAGCTCTTTTTTGTTTCTCAGCTTGGCTTCACCGGCCAGCAGGTCAACAATTGCCTGTCTGTGTTTTGCTTTGTTTTCAGGATGAGCATCCTTCAGGTTAGCTAAGAGCTGTAGGATGTAAGCAACGTTGATCTCATCCCTGCGAATCAGTTCCAATTCAAAATCCACTTCATTTAATATGCTGTCTTTCTCTGTAAAAGAACTGCTCTTTACTTTGTCATATAGGTCAAGGTATTTGCTTTTATAGTCCTCGAATTTTTGCTCATTCATTGCCAGGTCATCATGGCTGAATTCTACAAAACTTGATAGCACGTTCTTCAATCGCATCAGTTCACGGAAGGCTTTAATGAATTCCAGTTCTTCCGTTTCGCTTTGCAAATTATTTACACTGTCAACAGTTGGCGCAATTTGAAGCAGGTCGCCAAATCCGGTATTGAATTTCCGAACGTACTCTTCATAAGGCTCTATCAATATGACTTCCCTGGCATCTTTATTGGAAAACAAGGTTATCGCATCATCAGTGGCTTTCTTTAGGTTTCGAAAGCATGTTATGTTTCCTTGTGACTTCTGCTCATTCAGTATCCTGTTTGTTCGTGAATATGCCTGTATCAATCCATGGTGTTTCAGATTTTTGTCCACATACATTGTATTCAGGGTAGGGCTGTCGAAACCTGTAAGGAACATATTTACCACCAACAATATATCTACCTGACGGGTCTTTACCTTTTTTGAAATATCGTTGAAGTAGTTGTAAAACGACTGGCTGTCTTTGGTGGAGAATTTGGTACCAAACATTTGGTTGTAGTCTCCAATGAAATCATCCAACTTTTCCCGACTGTGTGAATTGTATTTCGGCAAATCCTCTGCGGCCATTGACAGCCCTTCCTCGTAAATACCAGTTGCATCTTTGTCATCTTCATTCACACCGTAAGAAAAGATCGTGGCAATTTTTAAGTTGTGTTTTCCGGCTTCTTTACTTGTCCTGAACAACTCATAGTATTTAATCAGGTTATCAATACTCGACACACAGAACATAGCTGTGAATGTCTTGCCATGCGTTTTGCGGTTGTGAATACTGATGATGTAGTCTGCAATCTTTTCCAGCCTGTCCGATGAATCAAACAATTCTTTGGTATCAATTCCTTCCACATCAATATCGGCGTATGCACCACTGCCTTCTTTTTCTTTATACCTGCCAATGTACTCTACCGAAAACTTCAATACATTTTCATCCTTGATGGCATCGGTAATCACGTATTTATGCAGGCATTCGTCAAACAGGTCTTTGGTGGTGTGCTTGATGGAGGCTTTTGTATAGGCATTGTCCACAAATATGGGTGTGCCGGTGAAACCAAACAATTGGTGGTTGTTAAAGAACTTTACAATTCTTTTGTGGGTATCGCCAAACTGAGAGCGGTGGCATTCATCAAAAATGAAAACGATTCGTTCGTCTCTCAGTTTCTCCATCCTACTCAAATACCTTTTCTTGCTGATGGCGGTATTGAGTTTCTGAATGGTGGTAACAATCAGTTTGGTATCGTCGGCAAATTGTTGAACCAATTTATGGGTGTTGTCTGTACCATCAACGCTGCCTTTCGAAAAGCTGTTGAATTCTTTAATGGTATGAAAATCCAAATCCCTTCTGTCAACCACAAATACTACTTTGTGTACTGTTGGCAGGTTCATAATTATCTGACTTGCCTTGAATGA
>QMPA01000046.1 GCA_003650365.1 Bacteroidota bacterium
AAAGGCTGCGCTGGCTATACTGAATATCTGCAAAAACAATCTTCGGCTACCAATGGTTGCAATAAGCGATAGACACTTTTCAGATTTAGAAATATTGATAAATGACTTTAAAATCTAGACCTTAGAATTTTGACTTTAAACTTTAGACTTTTATTCATGATTAAATATGCACTTTTATTTGTAGCCCTTCTTTTTTCCTCTCAGATATGCACCGCTCAGGATGTAGATAAAATACTAAAAGAAAGAGGTGAAGTTTATTTTAGTTTTGAATTAAAACCAGAGACAAATCCTGGTGAGCAATTGGCTATAATCGATGGAATAATTTCGATAGATAAAGTCACAACTACGAAAGTACTGGCCTATGCCAATACAAAAGGTTTTGAACAATTTCAAAAACTTAGCTATTCCATTGATGTACTTACCGCCCCTTCCATGCTTTTAAGCCAGAAAGAAATCGATGGCAGTGGCTCACGAGTCAACTGGGATTATTATCCAAACTATAGCGAATACATCGACATCATGAACCAGTTTGTAACAGATTATCCATCCCTTTGTGAACTTGTAAATATCGGCTCGACTGTTGAAGGTCGGGATTTACTTTTTATACATATAAACAACAATTTAGGAACGGAAGCCGACGAACCCGAATTTATGTATACGTCATCCATGCATGGCGACGAATTAACGGGTTATATTTTAATGCTGCGCTTAATTGAACATTTATTGGAAAACTATGGAACCGATGAACGGATTGCCACCCTGGTAAATGAGATTGATATTTGGATTAACCCCCTGGCCAATCCCGATGGGACTTTTGCCGCTGGCGACCAAAGTGTTTTCGGAGCCACCCGTTTCAATGCCAACTATATAGACCTGAACCGCAATTATCCCGATCCGGAAGACGGCCCTCACCCTGATGGCAATACATACCAGGATGAAACACAGGCTTTTATGGATTTTGCCGATGCCCACCATTTTACACTCTCGGCCAATTTACATACCGGTGCCGAAGTAGTAAATTATCCCTGGGACACCTGGGCAAAACTTGCAGCAGATGATGATTGGTGGTATTATATTAGCAGGCAATATGCCGATACGGCTCACACATTTGCACCCGCAGGCTATCTGACTGATTTAAATGATGGTATCACAAATGGTTATGCCTGGTATTCAATTTCAGGAGGCAGGCAAGACTATATGAACTACGAAAAGCAGTGCCGGGAATTCACATTAGAATTATCAAGTACAAAACTCCCTCCCCCATCACAACTTCCTGATTTTTGGGAATACAATTATCGGTCGTTATTAAGCTATTTGGGACAATCCCTGTTTGGGGTTCGGGGTCTAATTACTGATGCCAATACTGGCGAAGCTGTTCATGCAGAAGTATTTATCGAATCTCACGACAAAGATCAGTCACAGGTGTTCTCATCGCTACAAATAGGAAATTATCACAGGCTTCTCCATTCGGGTACTTACTCCATTACTTATCGTGCAGAAGGCTATGAACCCTTCATTGTAAATAATGTAGTGGTGGCTAATGACAGTACCACAATAATAAACGTCCAATTGGATTCGTTGGTTGGAATAGAAGATATTACACCCCAAACGCAAGTATTTATTTATCCCAATCCTGTGGAAGATATCATCAATATACGCTTAGCTGAAATATCAAAAGAAATAGTTCTGATAAATTCGAGTGGTATTGCTGTGTCAAAAATTGTTCCCACTTCAAAAAACAGCCAATTGGATGTGAGTAGGCTATCGAAGGGAATGTATTTCTTAGTAATCCGTTTTGAAGAACATACTGATTACAGGAAAATTATTGTTCAATAAATTCCTGAGGGCAACGAAATAATCTGAAATTAATAAATGAAAATCTGACGCATTGAATTAATTATCAGAAGGCGGCTATTTCTTAAATAGGTTTACCAATCGATACTGATTCCTTCATTCAATCCAATACGAATCGCCAAAATAAACAGCACTGTAAAAACAAGAACAGACCAGGAAATATTACCTACCTTTTTCTGTTCATCGTCAAACTCATGCGATTCCATACTGTTCATTTTAACTAAAACAATGATCAAAAGAACACCCATTACAAACCAGGAGTATTGTTCCTGAACAGGAATAGTAGGCAAAAAGAACAAAACTCCGATTACAGAACCAATAATATAAGGAACTATAACCTGAGCCGTTATAAAAAAAGGCATGTTTCTATCATTCAGTTTATTAAAGTACGCATTCGCCGAAAGAAATAAAGGGCGCGTAACTATAAAAGCCGAAAGAATTAAGCCAAAAAATCCCACAAGAGCGATAAGCATTTTTGAAGTATCCTGAAGGTACATCCAGTTAAAAACGTGACCCAATTCGTGGGTAAAAATATTTCCAATAGATAAACTACTAAAAACAAAATTGAAAGCGTGGAGAGAAAACCAAATAAAAATAATCTTCATCCGACCATCCTCATCAACAAACCCATTATAGGCCATTAATGAAAGTATTCCAAAAATAAAAACAAGTATTGGGCCGGCACTATATATCAGGCTTACCGAATCATGTGTCCACTCGTAATCTCGTATAAGGAAGTAAACCGTGTCATAAGTAACAACAATGGGATAATCAAACACCCCTATCATCAACACTTTAACAAATAAGTTAAGGTAAAAAACAAATAAATAGGCCAACACAAAAGTCGAAGTCGAATTAATAGCAATGACCCAAAAATTTCTTCTGCTTAGCTTAGTCTTTACTGGCATACGTAAAAATGCTTTTAGCTTTTAGGGAACTACTTGACCACCTGTTTATTAAACTGATCAGAATAGAATTTGGTTTCGAGTTTGTGCTTTATATCCTTAAACGCGCTTATCGTATAATCAACATCATCCATTGTATGAATAGCAGTTGGAATAAGCCTTAAAAGCATAACCCCTTTTGGTACAACTGGATAAACCACAATTGAGCAGAAGATATTATAATTCTCTCGCAGGTCAGTAATAACATGTGAGGCCTCACCAATTGTTCCACTAAGGATTACTGGTGTGACCGGTGACTCCGTCGCTCCTAAATTCAAGCCCAAACCGCGTAGACCTTTTTGCAAAGCATGAACAATAGTCCACAACTTTTCCTTGTGCTCAGGTTGATCTCTCAACATTTCCAGACGTTTTAAAGCACCTATAACCATTGGCATAGGAAGTGATTTTGCATAAATCTGCGAACGCATATTGAACTTTAAGTATCTAACAATTTCTTTTTTCGCGGCAACAAAACCACCGATACCTGCCATTGCTTTTGCGAATGTTCCAAAGTAAAGATCCACTTCATCCTGAACACCAAAATGTTCGTCGGTACCAGCACCTGTCGGGCCCATTGTACCAAAACCATGTGCATCGTCAATAAACAGGCGAAAGTTAAATTTCTTTTTTAAAGCCACTATTTCCTTTAGCTTGCCTAAATCGCCAGACATGCCATAAACGCCTTCTGTTATCAGCAGAATTCCTCCTCCGGTTTTATTGACAATTTTTGTAGCCCTTTGGAGCTCCTTTTCCAGGTTCTCCATATTGTTGTGTGGATAAACAAAACGTTTACCAAAATGCAGTCGCATACCATCTATAATACAGGCATGTGCTTCCGAATCGTAAACAATTACATCTTTACGGTCGACCATGGTATTGATAATTGAAACCATTCCCTGGTAGCCATAGTTTAATAAATACGAAGCTTCACGTCCGACAAAATCAGCTAATTTTTCTTCTAACTCTTCGTGGTATTTCGTTTGTCCCGACATCATACGGGCACCCATTGGGTAAGCCATTCCCCACTCGGCAGCAGCTTCGGCATCAGCTTTACGCACATCAGGATGATTTCCAAGTCCCAGATAATTGTTCAGACTCCACACCAACATTTCCTTTCCCTGAAAGATCATTTTATTAGAAATCTGACCTTCCAGTTTTGGGAAAAAATAATAACCATCACCAACATCGGCATATTGACCCAGGGGACCTAAATTCACTGTACACTTATCAAAAACATCCATCTTAACATTATTTAATTTGAAAAAGCAAAAGTAAGGATTTTACGGAATTCAACAAGGCGTAATTTCTGTTATCATTTTAAAAAATAAAGTGTTGCTCTAATGTGCTTATTCATATAAAACCAAAGTATTATGATGAACTTTTAAATGAATGTCTTAGCCATCAAAAACTTCAGGGGGCTTCAATAAAAAATGTGGGTAAAAAAGAAAAAAGTATCACTAAAAACGGACTTTTATATTTTTTTATGAGACAGAAAATAAAGAGACTGATTTTTCGTTTTGTTCTTCAACAAATTAGTCTATTTTTGCGCCATGGTAAAAAAAGTGTTTTTCTATTCCTTAGTTACTGTACTACTTGCTGTTAGCTTTGGCTGCTCTGGTCATAAGAAGATGCTGAAAACCGGTACTAACGAAATGAAGTACAATACCGGAATGGATTTATATGAAGCTGGCGACTTTAATAAAGCACTTCAGTTTTTTGATATTCTACGGGCAGTGTATCGCGGAACCGAAAAAGGGGAATTGCTAACCTACTATTCTGCCAACTGCTATTTTCAGTTAAAAGATTACAATATTGCCAGTTACTACTACAAACAATATACACAAATGTACCCCAGGGGCGAACAGGCAAAAGAGGCAAGTTTTCTATCTGCCTACTGTCATTATCTTGATTCGCCAAGATACTCTCTTGACCAAACCAGCACTTACATTGCGTTAAAGGAGTTGCAATTATTTATTGACCAATATCCAAAAAGCAATAAAGTAGAAGAAGCAACTAGGTTGATGGATGACCTGAGGGCTAAACTGGAAACCAAAAGCTACAATATTGGAAAACTCTACTACAAAACAGAGGACTTTCAGGCCGCTATCACCTCTTTTGAAAGCCTGCTAGATGATTACCCAGATACAGAATATAAAGAAGATATTTTATACTATATTACCACGGCCTACTTTACTTACGCCGAAAAAAGTATTTATTCCAAAAAGCTTGAACGTTACGAAAAAACCGTTGAAGCCTATAACAACCTGGTTTATTTTTATCCTGAAAGTAAATACATTAAGGAAACCAAGGAAATTAACGATGCAGCAAGAAAACATTTGATAAATTAATTTATAACCAATGGACTATAAAAAAGTAAAAACCGAAACCACAGCCGTTACGCGTCAGAAAGAAAGATTTTATGAGCAGACGGGAAACATTTACGAAACAGTGGTTGTGCTTTCCAAAAGAGCTAACCAGATTGGCACCGAAATAAAAATTGAACTTGACCAAAAGATTGAAGAGTTTGCTCCGGCTACCGACAATCTTGAGGAAATTTTTGAAAATCGTGAGCAAATAGAAATTGCCAAGTTTTATGAGCATTTACCAAAACCTAGTTTGCTTGCAATTGATGAATATCTTAACCATAGAATTTATATCCGCAATCCTCACAAAGAAAAATCAGGATACTAAACTAATTCGATGCTGAAAGGGAAAAAAATAATCATCGGCATAACAGGAAGTATTGCAGCCTATAAAATCCCGTTTCTTATCCGCCTTTTAAAAAAAGAAGGCGCCGAAGTACAGGTTTTATTAACACCTATGGCAAAGGATTTTGTGACGCCATTAACCCTTTCAACACTTTGTGAGCGACCGGTATTAAGCTCATTCTTTCAAAAAGATGATGGCAACTGGTTTAGCCATGTTGACCTGGGCTTGTGGGCTGACTTGATTTTATTAGCCCCCCTCTCGGCAAATACCCTCGCAAAAATGGCCGGTGGTATTGCCGACAACCTTCTGCTTACAACCATACTTTCTGCACGATGCCCTGTTTATTTTGCCCCGGCAATGGATCTGGACATGTACAAGCACCCTGCGACAAACAAAAATATCAGCAAACTCCAATCATTTGGATACCATTTAATTGAACCTACAAAAGGTGAACTTGCAAGTGGACTTCATGGCTTTGGCCGACTTGAAGAACCTGAAGAAATTTTTGAAATTGTAAAGAAGGAATTAATTCCCAACAGTATTTTTAGCAGTAAAAAAGTACTGATTACAGCTGGCCCAACTTACGAGGCAATCGATCCGGTACGCTTTATCGGCAACCACAGTTCTGGACGAATGGGTATTGAAATTGCTCTTGCTTTTGCACAAAAAGGGGCACAGGTAGAACTGGTGTTAGGACCTTCGGCAATTGAAGTGGAGCACCCACTTATTAAAGTGAGTAAGGTAACAACTGCATCTGAAATGTACGCGCACTGCATCAGTATTTTCCCTAATTGTAATATGGCTATTATGACTGCTGCCGTTGCCGATTTTTCGCCCCTTAAAACCGCTGCTGAGAAAATCAAAAAGGATAGTTCTTTAAAGGAAATTAAACTCAGGCCTACCAAAGACATTCTTGCTAAACTTGGTAAAATAAAAACGGCAAATCAACTCCTTATTGGTTTCGCACTGGAAACAGAAAATGAATTGGCCAATGCTTCTAAGAAATTAGATGCAAAAAATCTGGACCTGATCGTACTGAATTCACTTAAGGAAAAAGGTGCCGGATTTGGACACAAAACAAACAAAGTTAGTCTTCTGCTCAAATCTGGTCAGAAAATTGATTTTCCTTTGAAATCAAAAAAAGAAGTGGCTCAAGATATCCTGACAACTATTGAGCAAAACCTGTTAACAAATCAAGGAAATTAGAATGATCAAAAGGCTTCTAATTATATCGCTTATACTCCTGATAACCAATAACATTTGGTCGCAAGAGTTTTTTTGCCAGGTAAATGTGCAAAGCAAGGAAATAGCAGGGGTTGATAAAACAGTTTTCACCGAAATGCGAAAGGCTATTTATGAGTTCATGAATAACCGAAAATGGTCCAATAACAATTACCAGATTTCCGAACGCATTGAGTGCACCATGATCTTTACCATCTCAGGAGCACAACAGGGTGGCGATGAGTTTAAAGCAAACCTAAATATTGTGTTGCAGCGACCCATTTACAGCACCGATTACAATTCGGTTGTACTTAATATGATTGACAAGGATATTGTTTTTAAATATATCCCAAATCAGAATATGGAGTTTATTGACAATTCATATACCGATAACCTCACCTCGATATTGGCATTCTACGCCTATACGATGATTGGTTTAGATATGGATACTTATTCCCTGTACGGAGGAACGCCGATGTACGAAAAAGCAATGGCTGTTGTAAGTTCTGCACAGAACAGTCCTTTTAAAGGATGGCAGGCCTTTGAAGGAGATAAAAATCGATATCATTTTGTTGAGAATTTGTTAAACTCTGCTTATCGGCCCCTTCGAACATTGCTGTACGAATACCATCTGAAGGGTCTTGACAATATGTCCACCAATATTGACGGCAGCCGTACGACAATTCTAAAAACGCTAAGTTATATGAAGCAGGTTTACGACAAACGCCCCGGTCTTTATTTTTTCCAATTAGTATTGGAAGCTAAGCGTGATGAAATTATAAATATTTTTTCGGAAGCAAGCCCGCAGGAAAAAACAGCAATGATTAACATAATGACCGATATTGATCCTCCTAACGGTTCCAAATACTACAAAGTAAATGAACGATAGTTTGTTTTCATGCTCCAAAATTTATCCATACAAAACTATGCCTTAATAGAACGCCTTGAGATAGCGTTCTCAAATGGATTTACTGTTATTACGGGAGAAACAGGTGCTGGAAAATCGATACTATTAGGTGCTTTAGGGTTGCTTATTGGCAAACGCGCCGATCCAAATGTGTTGATGGATAAACAAAATAAATGTATTGTAGAAGGTTCGTTTGATATTGGAAATTTAGGCCTTCGCGACTATTTTATTGCCAACGATCTGGATTTCGAAACAATCAGTATTCTTCGCCGTGAAATTATTCCATCGGGAAGATCACGTGCATTTGTGAACGATACACCTGTAAATCTTGATGTACTAAAAAAACTGGGTGAGCGGTTGCTCGATATCCATTCACAGCATCAAACTTTGATGCTCAATAATGTTCAATTTCAACTGGAAGTCCTTGACGGCTTCATCAATCAACCCAACCTGCTACAAAACTATCGAGTATCTTTTAAAAAATATGAAAGCAACAGACGGCAACTTGAACAACTTATCCATAAAAATACCGAAGCAAAAAAAGACGAAGATTACATCAGGTTTCAGTACAACGAATTGGAATCGGCAAACTTGAATACTGAAGCCACTGATGAATTAATTGAAAAAGAGAAGTTTCTTACACATGCCGAAGAAGTAATCACAGAAATATCCCATGCAAACCAAATCCTCTCTGAAGACGATTTATCTGTCACAAGCCAAATAAATAAAACAGTGAGCGGACTTCAGCGCATTGCAAAATTCTTTCAGCCTGTAAAACAATTATTAGAAAGACTTGACAATTTGCAAATCGAGATCAAAGACATTGCCACAGAAATAGAATACGCGCTAAATGGTATAACTTTTAATCCGAACGAATTGGAAGAAATTACGAGTAAGCTCGACAATGTTTACAGGCTTCAACAAAAATACGGGCTAAAGTCAGTCGATTCACTTATCGAACTCAGGGATAATTTTGCTGAAAAATTAGAGAATTCTATTTCGTTGAAAGAAGAAATTGAAGCACTTTCAGAAAAGAATGTCTTATTTAAAAAAGACATAGAGAAACTTGCGGGACAATTGCATGACAACAGAAAAATGCATGCCCGCTTATTTGAACAATCAATAATTAAGGTATTGATTCAACTGGGAATGATAGATGCCGCATTAACGATTAATGTAAACAAGCAGGAAACTTATTCCGAACATGGATTTGATGAGATTCTGTTTTTGTTTAATGCCAATAAAGGCGGCACACCCAATGAAATTTCAAAGATTGCCTCTGGTGGCGAACTCTCGCGCCTGATGCTAGCTATTAAGTCATTGGTTAGTAAAGAAAACTTTTTGCCAACGGTTATTTTTGATGAGATTGATGCTGGGGTTTCTGGAGAGATTGCGGGAAAAGTTGGCAACATCTTAAATAATATGTCCAAAAGCCACCAGTTAATTGCCATCAGCCACTTACCGCAAATAGCCTCAAAAGCAAATACACATTTACTCGTTTCTAAACATGACGACAATGGGCAAACCCATTCGCAAATTAATTTACTTGATCATGCTGGCCGTGTGGATGAAATCGCAAAGATGATGAGCAACGAAAAAGTGAGCCAATCTGCAATTGCTACAGCCAAAGAATTACTTAAGCAGGTTTAGGATATTTTACGCTTCCATATTCAGCAACAACTGCCAGTTTTTAAAATCTTCTATCTTTGCTTTTCAGAATCATTCTATATTAAAATATATATCAATGGCTTACAACTTATTAAAAGGAAAAACAGGAATCATTTTTGGTGCATTAGACAATAAATCTATCGCATGGAAAGTCGCTGAACGTGCCCACGAAGAAGGAGCAAAATTTACGCTAAGTAATACGATGACGGCCTTACGATTTGGTCAAATTGACGAGCTTGCTGAAAAATGTGGTGCAGAAGTAATTGCTGCAGATGCGACCAATGTTAAGGACATCGAACACGTCTTTGAACGTTCGATGGAAGTGTTGGGTGGAAAACTTGATTTTGTTTTGCATTCCATTGGCATGTCGTTAAACGTGAGAAAGAAAAGGGTTTACAATGATCTAGACTATAATTTTCTAAATAAAACACTCGACATATCCGCTATCTCATTTCACAAAGTGCTTCAGGTTGCCCACAGGTTAAATGCTATCAATCAATGGGGATCGGTAGTCGCTCTATCATATATTGCTGCCCAACGCACCTTATACGGTTATAACGACATGGCAGATGCAAAATCACTTCTTGAATCGATTGCCCGTAGTTTTGGTTACATTTATGGTCGCGAAAGAAAAATCCGTGTCAATACTATTTCGCAGTCTCCCACGCTTACAACTGCCGGTTCCGGTGTAAAAGGAGTAAGCGGATTGCTTGATTTCACTGAGAGGATGTCGCCTCTTGGCAATGCTGATGCAGATGAATGTGCTGACTATTGTGTGGTTATGTTTTCCGACCTCACAAAGAAAGTAACTATGCAAAATTTATTTCACGATGGTGGATTTTCAAACATGGGCATGAGCCTTGAGGCAATGAAAATGTACAACAGAAGTCTTGAAGACCCTGATGTTAATAAAGTTAAATAGAATAAATACCACGATAAAATATTTTATTAGGATACTTGCTCAAAAGTTAAATTTATTTACTTTTGCGGACTCAAAATGGCGAGGTAGCTCAGTTGGTTAGAGCGTCGGATTCATAACCCGGAGGTCCCGAGTTCAATTCTCGGTCTCGCTACATTACAAACCCCTTTACTAATTGTAGTTAAGGGGTTTCGTATTTTATTGGGTACAGTGTGGGCACAAAAAGAAAACAAAGATGCTACATACTCAATTAGATTATCGTATTTAGCAATTAATAAATAGCCAAACATCGGGAAGCTTATATATGTTTAGGGGTGGTTTTACCTACCAATAATACGTTCTAAACTTTATAATACAAAGATAGCCACCCTTTTAAGAGTGGCTATTGGTGACCCCACCGGGATTCGAACCCAGATCATAAGAACCGGAATCTTACATTCTATCCATTGAACTATGGGGCCGGTTTTGTTATTAGTAATTAGCAACTGGTCGCTAGTTTGACTAATTATCTAATTACTAATTACCAGATAATGGAAACTAGTTTCCATTTATTGTGGAGCTGGAGGGATTCGAACCCTCGTCCAAACAAAGAACCAATAAGCTTTCTACATACATATTTTGTTATTGGTTTTCGACAAGGGCGCGGGAACAAACACCCAAAACCCAAGCTTAGCTTCTTGATTTCATTGCTGCCACGAAGCGGAGCAGAAACTATCCCGAAATTGCTTGCGATCCGTAACCTGGCCGGAATCGGGCGACTCCACCAGCGAACCGTCCCGTCCCCGGTAACCTAGACCAGGAATAGAGCCAATCTACTAAACTTCGATTAGGCTGCGAGAGCGTAGTTATTATCGCCAAATAAAAAATGTGTGACACGGATTAACGAGCTTTATCACGCTGGCTCGGCATGCTTACTTACCCTTTCTGTTGCTGTCAAAACCGGTCAGCCCCATATAAATTAATGAACGTATTCCCTTACCGGAAAGGGGATGCAAAGATAATTAAAAGTACTTAGAGTGCACTAAAGTAAAAAGTGCCTAGAGTTGCACATTTAAAAACAAGAAAAAATAGGCAATTGAAGTACTCTATACTCAAGGCACTTATCAAAAGCTACAACATCAACGGTTCTACAAAACGCTTAATATCTTCTATACTAATTTCATTCGAACAAAGGATGAGCAACCTTTCCACTACATTATGCAGTTCACGTACGTTCCCACTCCATTGAAATCCTGATAGATATTCAATGGCGTCAGAAGTTATTGGAATTTCTGGACGGCCCTGCGCCAGGGAAATAGTTTGAATGAAATGGTTCACCAGTAGTTGAATATCACTTCTTCTTTCACGAAGTGGTGGGACTTCCATTACAATCACACTCAAACGGTGGTATAAATCCTCGCGGAATTTTCCTTCTTTTATTTGCTCCCTGATGTCTTTATTGGTTGCAGCAATTACGCGCACATCAACATTAATTTCTTTCTCCCCTCCTACCCTTACGATTTTATTTTCCTGGAGGGCACGCAGTACTTTGGCTTGTGCCGAAAGGCTCATGTCGCCAATTTCATCCAGAAATAATGTTCCTCCATGTGCCAATTCGAAATCGCCCTTGCGCTGTTTATGAGCAGAAGTAAAAGAACCTTTTTCGTGTCCAAACAACTGGCTTTCTATTAATTCGGAAGGAATGGCTGCACAATTTACCTCAACAAATGGAGATTTAACACGCGCACTTTGCTCGTGAATTTGTCGGGCTACTAACTCTTTTCCTGTCCCATTCTCTCCCTGAATAAATACCCGGGCAGTGGTGGGTGCAACCTGACTTATCATCAGTTTCAAGCCTATTATTTTCTCCGATTCGCCAACGATTTCATATTTTTTATCAAGTTCCTGCCTCAAGGTTTTAGTCTGTACAACAAGGTCATTTTTTTCTACGGCATTTCTTACTGTTGTCAGTAATCGATTAAGATCCGGCGGCTTAACAATAAAATCATAGGCTCCTTTTCTAATGGCTTCCACTGCTGTTTCAATGGTGCCATGACCAGAAATCATAATCACCGGAACCTCCCTGAATTGCATTAGATTTTCCAGTACCTCCATACCATCCATTTCGGGCATTTTAATATCAAGTAGAATCGCATCGTAATTAATTTCTTTTGCTTTTTCCAGGGCTTCCACGCCAGTTGCAGCCAAATCAACGGCATGTTTTTCGAATTCAAGAATTTCTTTAAGCGTCCTTCGGATACTGCTTTCGTCGTCAACTACTAATATTTGTGCCATAATTTGTTTTGTCCAAAATTAGGAATAATTATTGCTTACTTTTAGGTCTTCTAATTATATTTCAAACAGCAATTGACATGAAATACAATACAGCAGTTTTCACATTGCTATTCATGCTGTTAGCAATGGTAAATGGTTTTGCCCAATCACCCAAACCCATTTCGGTAAGTAACGAAAACAACAGCCTGTTAAAATATCCCTGGGCGGGAGGAATGAATGCTGTTCAATTTGGTGAAATAGATATCGACAGAGATGGCACAAAAGATTTATTGGCCTTCGACAGGCGCGGCAATCGTATAATGTGCTTTATCAATAATGGAACTTTGAATACCGTTGATTATTTGTTGAATCAAACCTACGCAAATCAATTTCCCGAATTAAGCGACTGGGCTATTTTTATCGATTACAATGGTGATGGCAAGGCAGATATTTTTACTTATTCGCCTGGCTGGGCAGGGATGAAGGTCTATAAAAATGTTTCTGATAATCTGCTCAAATTCGAATTGGTTGTTTATCCTTATTTGAGTTCTTTTCAAGGAGGCGGATACGTAAACCTCCTGGTTACCAATGTGGATTATCCGGGAATTGCTGATATTGATAATGATGGTGATCTTGATATCCTCACTTTTTGGGGACTCGGTTCATTTGTTGAAATGCACAAGAACTTATCGATGGAAAAATATGGACATGCCGATTCCCTCGATTTTGAGAAAACAGAATATTGCTGGGGAAATTTTGCCGAGAGCGAAGAGTCTAATGCGCTTTATTTAGATTCCTGTTTTTTTAAAGGAATAGATGGAAATAGACAGGAACGGCACACTGGATCTACTTTCCTGTTGTTGGATTTAGATGCCGACAATGACAAAGATCTTTTGCTTGGCGATGTTGATTATCCGGGACTTTTTTCCCTTACAAATGGTGGTGATCCCGAATATGCCCACATCAGTTCTTTCGATACCACTTTCCCCGCAAATAGCGAAACTGTGAATATTTTTTCGATGCCTGTTTCAGCATATATTGATGTAAATAACGATGGCTTGAAAGATTTGTTGGTTTCTCCATTTGATCCCGGCATTAAAACTTCCCAAAATAAAAACAGCGTATGGCTTTATACCAATAATGGTGATAATAACCAGCCAGTTTTCACTTTATCCACCAAAAACTTTTTACAATCAGAAATGCTCGACTTTGGTTCAGGAGCATATCCTATTTTAACCGATTGGGATAGTGACGGATTAACCGACCTTTTTGTTGGAGATTATGGATATTACATCTATTCCTGGTATGATGCTGCCTATTTTTTACATTCAGTTTACCGTGGGAGACTGGCTTGGTATAAGAATACAGGAACAGCACAACAACCTGAATTTCAATTGTGGGATAATAATTTCGGAAAGCTTTGGCAGGAAGATTTAATTGGGATTTATCCGGCATTTGGTGATTTGGATGGTAATGGAAAAACAGATTTATTGATTGGGCATTCCAACGGTAAAATCATCCATTTAAGAAATACCGGAAACAATAATTTTGAAATTGTCAGCGATAATTATTTTAATATTGATGTGGATGATTTTAGCACACCTCAATTGTTCGACCTTAATAAAGATGGTTTGTTAGACCTGATTATTGGCGAGAAAAAAGGAAATCTAAATTATTATCAAAACACAGGAACTTCGACTGAGCCTCAGTTTGATTTGACAACAGACAGTCTGGGGAAAATCAATGTGACTGATTACACATTATCATACAGCGGTTACAGTACCCCCTGGTTTTTCAGGGAAGGCGATAATGTAACAAAACTGGCGGTAGGTTCTGAACAGGGACAACTTTATTACTTTACTAATATTGACGGAAACCTTGAAGGAAAATTTACCGAATCGGACAAACTGAATGTAATATTGGACACATCCAATATTTCCTTTGACAGGGGGATGCGAACAGCGGCATGCCTTGCTGATATCGATCAGGATGGGAAACTGGAAATGATTGCAGGCAACTATTCGGGCGGACTGGAATATTTCAATGGCTCAGCAGCAGTTTCTCCTGGTTTTGCTGAAGTGGTCTCAGAGATCAAAAAGAATCTTCTAATTACCCCAAATCCGGCAAGCAATCTGATTGAAATCCATTTCCCGGTAGCCGTGCTTGAAAGCCAGATTGAAATCTATTCTCTAAATGGGGAAATTGTTTCGTCATTTGTTACTGATCCATCTCCATCAAAAACAACTGCTTACAATATCAACCAACTGAAAGCTGGTATTTACTTTGTCAAAGCAATAAATCAGAATGATGTGTTTAGTGGGAAATTTATTGTGATTAGATAGAATCCCTCTCCTTCGACTTCGCTCAGGAAGACGGGGGAGTTTGAAAATCTGTGACTTAAACGTAAGTAGTAGGATTAAGTTACAAACTTAATCCAGTTTCATTTGACCCGACGGGTTGATAAAAACCCGGCGGGTCAATCGATTAAAAGTTCGGTTTAAGCTGATACTTTTTATAGAAGTCATCAATCACTTCCACAGCCTCTTCAGCAGTATCAACAAGATGAAAAATGTTTAGGTCTTCGGTACTTATTTTTCCCTCTTTAAGCATGCGGTCTTTAATCCATTCAATCAATCCGCCCCAGTAATCACGGCTGATCAATACGATTGGAAAGTCAACCAACTTATCTGTTTGGATAAGGGTGATGGCTTCGAATAATTCATCGAGCGTTCCAAATCCTCCCGGCAAAACAACGTAACCCTGAGAGTAACGCATAAACATCAGCTTACGTGTAAAGAAGTAATCGAAGTTGATGAGTTTGTCAGGATCAATAAAAGCATTGGCCGCTTGTTCATGAGGAAGGCTGATGTTCAGTCCTACTGATTTTCCACCAGCATAATGTGCACCTTTGTTTGCTGCTTCCATGGCTCCTGGACCACCACCGGTTATAATTCCAAAACCCTTTTTTGTCAAAAAGTAAGCAAGCTGCTCCGCCGTTTCGTAGCAAATATCTCCGGGCTTTGTTCGTGCCGACCCAAAAACTGCAACACAAGGGCCAATTTTTGACAACTCTTCGTAGCCTTCAACCACTTCGGCCATAATTTTAAAAACAGACCACGAGTCGTGGGCCTTGGTTTGCATCCATGTTTTTGGTTTGAATTCTTTTCTTAAGCGTTCGATGTCTTTTGTGTTCATAGTTTTTTTTGTTTTTGACCCCCGCTGCCAAAAGGCATCTCCCCCCAAGGGGGAGAAAAAGGGGGTTCCCAATATTTTGTAAAGTAACCCCAATTCTCCCTCAGGGGAGATGTCTGCCCAAGCAGACAGAGGGGTTTTTACTTTGTTTCCTGTTTACTCTAATACAAAGACTCTTCCAGGTTTTTCAAACTCTGGAAGGTCTTGAATACTCTACTCCATTTCCTTCCTCAAATACAAGGCCGTATGACTGTTCTTATTTTTAATAATTTCTTCAGGTGTCCCTTCACACACCAATGTTCCACCCTTATCTCCACCTTCCGGGCCCAGATCAATAACATGATCGGCTACTTTAATTACTTCCATATTGTGTTCTATCACGATAACAGTATTGCCTTTGTTCACCAATCTGTTCAGCACGCCAAGCAGTACGTTTACATCTTCAAAATGCAGGCCGGTTGTTGGCTCATCCAGAATGTACATTGTTTTTCCTGTGTCTTTTTTCGAGAGTTCAGAAGCCAGTTTAACACGCTGAGCTTCTCCTCCGGAAATTGTAGTTGAAGATTGGCCCAATGTTAAATAACCCAGTCCAACATCTTGTATTGTTTTGAGTTTGTGATTGATTGACGGGATGGTGTCAAAAAACTCAACGGCCTGGTTCATGGTCATATCCAAAACATCATTGATGGACTTCCCTTTATAACGTACTTCGAGGGTTTCGCGATTGTAACGTTTTCCCTGGCAGTCTTCGCAAAGCACATAAACATCAGGCAGGAAATTCATTTCGATGGTTTGAACGCCGGCACCTTTACATTTTTCGCAGCGTCCACCCTTCACATTGAATGAAAAACGGCCCGGTTTGTATCCCCTGATTTTTGATTCGGGAAGGATACCAAACAGTTTCCTGATTTCATCAAAAACCTTTGTGTAAGTAGCTGGATTTGAACGCGGGGTTCTTCCAATGGGCGACTGGTCGATATCGATTACTTTGTCGATATGTTCTAGTCCTTCAATAGATTTATATGCTAAAGGATCTTTAATTGAACGAAAAAAATACTGGCTTAAAATGGGATAAAGTGTGTCGTTAATCAATGTCGATTTTCCACTGCCCGATACACCTGTTACACAAATAAATTGTCCCAAAGGAAAATGAACATCCAAATTTTTCAGGTTGTTTCCTTTCGCACCTTTTAGAATTATCTGCTTGCCCGTTCCCTTTCTTCGTATTTTTGGAATTGGGATTTCTTTTCTTCCGTTCAGATAATCTGCCGTAATTGTATTTGCCTTCATGATTTCTTCGGGAGTTCCTGCGGCAACAATCTCACCACCATGTCTTCCTGCTCCCGGGCCAATATCTACAACATAATCAGCCGACAGTATGGTGTCTTTATCGTGTTCAACGACCACCACCGAATTACCAATATCACGCAAATCTCTCAACGCTTCAATCAATTTATGGTTATCGCGTTGGTGTAATCCGATGCTGGGTTCATCCAGAATATACAAAACCCCGGTCAGTTGCGAACCAATTTGGGTAGCCAGCCTGATACGCTGCGACTCTCCTCCTGAAAGGCTTCGTGCCGGACGGTTCAGATTGAGGTATTCGATACCGACTTCCAACAGAAAATCCAAACGGGTACGAATTTCACGCAATACTTCCCTACCA